>CAYJNF010000066.1:0-11834 GCA_964370915.1 uncultured Chitinophagales bacterium | reverse complement strand
CAATCGGTCGTCCATCAAGAAAGAGGCAATCAAAAATGTAACAAACAGCAGGATATTTTGCTTTCGCTCGCTGAATGGATTCTTCCCCCGTTTGATGCATGCGGTGTATTACGTTTTTGAAGACAGGTCTCCCCGTGTTATCAAGGCACACAATTTCCCCATCAAACAATGCAGAAGTCGCTCTAAACGCCTCCTCCGGGATAAGTAATTCGGGGAATTGCTTAGTTATGTCCATCCGGTTTATCTTCCCCCATTTGTCCTTTCTTCCACGAGTGCGGATTGTGATCTGCCCTTCGTCGAGGGCAATCAGCGCCCGTATGCCATCCCACTTCACTTCATACAAAAAATCATCCGACTTTGGCGGCTTGTCCGCACTCCCCGCGAGCATCGGCTCAATCTCGTCATGCAGCCAGTCGGTTTGAGGCTGGTCGATGCGCTCGAGCAGCCACTCATTCCCCCTTGTCATGTACGTCCGATATTCCCCGTTCACTTCCTTGCTCTGCAGCCTGAAGTAGAAGCCGTCCTTTTTGTCTTTCGTGATCTGATACTTCCCGCGCGCGTAAATCCACATGGTACCGCCGCCGTACTCACCCTTGGGAATTGCGCCCTCAAAGTTCATGTATTCGAGCGGATGATCTTCGGTCTGCACGGCAAGCCGCTTAATGCCGGGCCGCGGCGGCAATCCTTTGGGCACAGCCCATGATTTCAGCACTCCATCTTTTTCCAGCCGCAGGTCATAATGAAGGCGTGATGCATGGTGGCGGTGAACGACGAATGTATTGCCATCGCCCAACGCAATTCGCGGAACCGGCTCGGGAGTTTTGTCAAAGCTCCGCTTCTCCTTGTATTTCTCCAATGTCTCCGGCGTCTTATGTTTTGGAGACGGTGGAAGGTTCTTTTTGCTGGTCGTTTTTCGTTCGGTGTGCAACGGCTCGGCGTACGCGCCAATGCCTTCCCATGGATCGCCGTTCTGCTGCACTCGCTCAACGACTGATTTGATGTTCAGTTCGGCGATGCTCTTGATCTTCGGAAGATCGTCCCATGTCAACGGCGCCGAAACCGTCGCGCCGGCGAAGCCACGCACGCTGTATGCGGCAACGATGGTTTGATGGTTGCGATTGCGGAATATGTCGACGAAGACGCGGCCCTTGCGGTATTCTTTCTTGATATGTAATGTCGTCGTCTTCTCTCGTGCCGCGACAAATGGTTTTGCGATAGCCTCTGCGGCTTCAAACACTTTGTCGATTGTCCACTTGGGTTCGACCGGAACAACGACGTGAAGTCCTCTGCGCCCGGTCGTTTTCACAAACGGATGATAGCCGAATGTCTCGATGTGTTTTTTCAGATCGACTGCAAGCTCGGCCACCTGTGGAAACGTGACCGTGTCGGGGGGGTCGAGGTCAAAGACAAAGTAATCGGCAATGTCAAACTTGGGCGCCCGGACCTGCATTTGATGCAGCTCGATGCATGCAAGATTGGCGAGCCACACAAGCGACGCAGGTTCGGTCGCAAGGATGTAATCCTTCTTTTCATCGCCTTGTCCGAGGGCAACGTATTCGAGCCAATCGGGCGCCCACTCGGGGCGGTTCTTCTGGAAGAATTTTTCTCCCTCAATACCATCGGGAAAACGGACGAGCGATAACGGACGTCCCTTGATGTGCGAGAGAATCGTCGGAGCCAGCGTGTGGTAATATTCGATCAACTCCGCCTTCACAATATGATCGGCAGGATACAGGACTTTTTGAAGATTGGAGAGTTCAATCGTTCGTTTGCCAACCTGCACAACGTGTGCGGTGCGTGCCATGGAGTGATCGTCAATTCGGAATGGGAATTTTCGTACAAGATTAGCAATTGGGTTCTTGTTGTCAAATTGATTGAGCAAGGGGGTTTTCGACCAGCAGGAAGGCACCTTCCAGAATCCCCTGCGAATTCCCGAGATCGGACCGAGAATGCATGTACATAAGTTGTCTCCTCCAATCTCTCTCACCTCATATTCCGTGATGATGCGACCGTGCGGGTGCTCTCCTCCCGACTTTCAAGATTAAGGGTGACTTGTGCCGCAAACAAAAAAGGGGAGAATGAGTGGTGGCTTCACCTGTTTTAAGATTTCTTCATGAACCCGGGAATTAAAAGCCATTCACGTCCAAACTTCTGCTTGCTTAACTCCATGGGATAAGGGTACCATGTAGTTGCGACTCGCAGGAGAATCCCGCGGGACCGATAGAGGTAAAGTAAAATGAAGGGACTCGTCCATGAAAACTCAATTGACGATAGCTGCGATGTGTTTGCTGTTGGTTATCGGCTGCAATAACAAGGAGCCGGAACTGCAGAAACAAATCACCGAGCTCGAGGGCGAGCGGGCCACACTGCAACAGAACATGGCGGAGCGGGAAAAATTTGTTGGCGAGGTTGTACAGGCAGTGAATGACGTGTACAAGGATGTCGAAGCTGCAAGGGTTAAGGAATCCAAGCTCGTTGAACGGGCGAATGGTACCGAAGGCAGCTCGACTGTCGCGAATCTCGACACGCGAAAGCAGCTGCTTGACAATATTAGTTCCATCGGGATGACACTCAAAGAGAATCAGAAGAAGATTGCAAATCTTCAGGTGAGAGCAAAGAAACTCGGTACTCAGATCGCCGGTCTGAACACGGTCATCGAGAACCTCAAACTCACCATTACCGAGCGCGAAGTCTCGATTGCCGCCCTTGAAGCACGAGTGAGTGGATTGGAAACGGATGTTGCTGCGAAGACACAAGTGATTAACGAGAAAGAAGCAGCGATTGTGCAACACGTGAACACGCTGAACACCGCGTACTATATCATTGGTACTCGTGATGAACTGGAGAAGAAGGGAATTATCAACGATGAGGGTGGCTTCCTCTGGGGTCTCTTGGGTTCGACAACAGTCATGTCCGGCAACATTGACCCTAGCGTATTTTCTCCTGTCGATGTGAGGAAGGACCGAACGATAGAAGTGGTTGGAAAAATTGATGCTATTCTTCCGGCCCGTAGCCAGGGTCTCTTCACGATGGTGAATAATGACAACGCGAAATCAACGCTCACGATCAACGATGCAAACAAGTTCTGGCTGGAAAAGTACTTGGTGATCGTCGTCGACCAGCCGCAGATTTCAGAAGTCATCTCCCAATAGAGAGAAGGCCCGGCTGGTACGAAGCCCGCCGGGCTTCATTTCTGCAATACACCAAACCCCGATCTCGATCCAATCGTCATTTGGTTTCTCCTTACTAACCGTTTATGCTCTCGTCCTAGAGCCGGCAAAACGCGTTGCAGCACTTGTATGGAAAGTTCATTTTCATTACAATTGCACGCAAGCGTTCTTGCCTGTTCATTCTCAATACTAATGGAGGATCCATGACACGATCTGCAATTGTTGCACTTCTGATGTCTTGCGCTACCCTTTCATCACTTGCCGAAATCAAAGGAGAAGAAGTTGAGTACACCTCCGATGGCGTGACGATGAAAGGGTTTATTGCTTTTGATGACGCCGTCAAAGGAAAGCGTCCGGGCGTTCTCGTGGTGCATGAGTGGTGGGGATTGAATGACTATGCCCGCAACCGCGCGCGCATGCTGGCCGGGTTGGGCTACACGGCACTTGCAGTGGACATGTACGGCGACGGGAAGACCGCATCGCACCCGGACGACGCCGGGAAGTTTGCCGGCGAGGTTTTCAAGAACTTGCCCGAGGCAAAAGCGCGGTTCACTGCAGCACTGGAGTTATTGAAGCGGCAGGAGACAGTCGATCCTTCGAATGTGGCAGCGATAGGATATTGTTTTGGTGGCGGCATTGTATTGCACATGGCACGTATGGGTGTTGACCTGAAGGGCGTAGCGAGTTTTCACGGTAGCCTCGCGACACAAGCTCCGGCAAAAAAAGGAGACGTGAAGGCAAAGATTCTTGTGTGCAATGGAGGAGACGACCCGTTTGTTTCCAAAGATGATATTGCGGCCGTCAAAAAGGAAATGCATGACGCACAGGCCGACCTCACGTTCAAATCATATCCCGGCGCAAAGCACTCGTTCACAAATCCTGCGGCAAGCGAGGCCGGCAAAAAATTCAACCTTCCGTTGGCGTACAACGAGAAGGCCGACAAGGCATCCTGGAATGATCTGAAAGCGTTTTTCAAGAAGATCTTTGCGACGAAGTGAGTGCTCAACGGCTCCGAGGGAGTCATAGACCTTGAACCCAATATTCAGACCCTTCGCAGACAACGCTCAGGGTCGGAGGAGACTCGACGCGTGAACCTCTACATCGGCACCAGCGGCTACAGTTACAAGGAATGGAAAGGCAACTTCTATCCTGAAGATCTTTCGGACAAGGAGTTTCTAAAATTCTATGGAACAAAACTCAACTCGGTGGAAATCAACAACACCTTCTATCGTCTGCCAAAGGAAAGTGTGGTCACGGCGTGGGGCGAGCAGGTTCCCAAGACTTTCCGATTCTCCGTGAAGGCATCTCAAAAGATAACGCACATAAAACGGTTGAAGGAAGTTGGTGATGAAACGGAATATCTGATGCGGACAGCGCGAGTGTTGGGAGAGCAACTGGGGGTTGTCCTGTTCCAGCTTCCCCCCAACATGAAAAAGGATATCGATCGTCTCAAAACATTCTTCCGGCTACTGACCGGAGATGTGAAGATCGCGCTCGAGTTTCGGCACCCATCATGGTTTGATGACGAAACGTACGCTCTTCTGAAAGAGAACAACAGCTCGATGTGCATCGCGGATTTTGATGAGAAGCTGGAAGTTCCGTTTGTCAGCACTGCGGACTGGGGATATTTGCGCTTACGACGGGAGGGATACACGACTTCGGAACTCAAGAAGTGGAAGAAGCGCGTCGATGAGCAGGAGTGGAAGACCGCGTTTGTCTTCTTCAAACATGAAGACGCCGGCATCGGACCGAAGCTGGCCGTGAAGTTTGGAAGTCTGGACTCGTAGAGCGGTGAACGCCATGTGCGTTGACGGTTCGCATCCAGATTTTAAGAGCGCCAGCAGCGTGTCGCGCCGTGACTATCGGCCAGCATTCACCAACTTTCACGGTAGTTTGTTCCCATCAAAGTCTTCGATGAACCATGTTCGATGCCGTGTGGCATGTTTGCTACACGGAAGTCATTCGAGTTCGCTGCTGATGTGGCTTTGAAGTCCCACACCGAAATCCCTCACGAAACAATTCCCCTAATTCATATCGTTTTCACAGCACTTCCGCCAAATCTCGCGTGGCATAGGCTTTGGATGGAGTTTGACCGTTGGAGTTGTTAATCACCACAAACCGTGAGTCCCCTATGCCGACTGAACTCTTTTCACGTGAAGCTCTCACACATCTCGACGCGTTGCGGAATTTCGCATTCAAACTCTGCCGCGACAAACACTACACGAATGACCTGGTGCAGGAAACCATGCTGAGAGCGTGCAAATCGTTTCACACGTACGAGGAGGGAACCAATTGTCGCGCATGGCTCTTCCAGATTTGCAAGAATTCGTACATCAACGATTATCGTCGCAAACAGTACGAAACTATTGCTGTGGATTTTTCAGAAGATGGTTCGAGTGCGAATGAAGAGGGACAACGAAGTACACGTGTAATGCTGACCGACAACAGTTCTGCCGAGGCGCATGAGGCGATGGTGGGAGATGACGTGGCACGGGCGCTTGATGCGCTTCCGGCGGACTATCAAACGGCAATTATTCTCAGCGACATCGAAGGATACACGTACGAAGAGATCGCGGAGTTTTCGCGGACGCCGATTGGTACAATTCGATCCCGCATTCATAGAGCACGCAAGATGTTGGCTGAACACCTGGAACCGTATGCTCAGAGGCAAGGGTACGGTCCATCACTGTTTTCGTACGCGTAGTTCGTGGGAACCGGGTCATTCTTTTTCGCTGTCGTCATTCTGCAACTCTCAACATTTGTAACGTGTTGATTTGGATGAGGCCTGTTGCTATATTGGCTCACTTTCTGGTTCATACAGCGTCGATTCCAAACACCATTCCATGAGGATCCCATATGAAGAAACAGCTCTGTGCTGTTGTGCTTGCACTGCTCGTAGGTGCGGCGACCGACACTTCACACGCCCTTCCTCGATTCGCACTTCGCACGGGAGCGAAATGCCAATCGTGTCACGTCAATCCTTCGGGTGGGGGAATGCGACAAGCGTTCGGGGTACAGTACGGTCGCGAGACGCTCCCCGTTCCGACATGGAGCGAAGATTTGGGGTTTGATGAGCTTTCCACGAAGATCAGCGAGACAATTTCTGTTGGGGCTGACTTTCGAACGTTGTACTTTCTTCAAGACTATCTCGATTCTACCGGCACGAACTCCAGTACGAACAACGCGTTCTGGCAAATGCAAGGCGATCTCTATCTACATTTCAAGCTCGCGCAAAAAGTGAGTATCTATCTCGACAAAGGTCTCTATTCCGGATTTGAAATTTTTGGTCTGCTCACCATCCTTCCCGGTAACGGCCACATCAAGATCGGAAAGTTCACGCCGAACTACGGAATGAAGTTGGATGATCACCGCACCTTCATCCGCACCGAAACAGGGTTCAGTCCGGAGCGCGGCAGACCCGAGCTTACCGGAGGAGAAATCGGCGTCAACGCGGGGCCGATCAACATCGGTGCCGGTGTCTACAATGCGTCCGATGGCTTCGGCGCGGGGGTGGGCGACCAAAAAGCGTTTCTCGGTCGCGTCGACGGCATCTTCAAGTTTAGTGATGATGTTCATCTCGGCCTTGGCGCGAACGCATTCACGAGGAAGATGTCGGGCAGCGATCGATTTACCCTGTTAGGCGCGTTCGGATCCTTCGGCTACAAAGACCTCGCTCTTCTCGGAGAAGTAGATCTGCGGCAAACGAAAATCGCGGGGACGAAGGCCACCGGCGTCGTCTCCTACGTCGAAGCAGATTACGTCGCAACTCCCGGACTTGATCTCAAATTCATCTACGAGTTTTTCGATCCCGACAAGGATCTGAAGACCGGCGCGATTTCACGGTACACATTCGGCGTGGAGTTCTTTCCGGTCACAGGAGTTGAAGTGCGACCGCTGTTCCGAATCGCGAGCAGAGATCCGAAGAATACGTTTCTTGACGTTCCCAAGAACGAACTCAATGTTCTTGTTCACTTCTATCTTTAGGAGAGTCGCATGACAGCGAAGTTGAGCATAGGCCTTGTTCTTTTATGTCTGGGAATTGTTGCGTACAGTTGTAAAGATATGGGAAACCAGCCACCACCCAGCCCATTGACCGCGAGTGCGTTTTCCATTGCTCTTGCTACCGGTGCGACGTCGACCATTACGGTCAGCGGTGGAAATCCCCCATACCAGATTAGCAGACAACCGAGTGCAACTCTCGCAACGGCGACGCTCGTCAACAATGCAAACAACACTGCAACGCTGACTGTCCAGGCGACAAGTTCGCTGGTCTCGGGACGCGACAGTGTGGTGATCAAGGACACCGGATCGATCGACAATCCGACTCACTCGGGAAATGAAATCACCATCTACATCCTCATCAACCCTCCGGCCGGGACGGTGTTCTATTCGTCGCAAGTGCAACCGATCTTCACGAACAACTGCCTTGGCTGTCACACGCCGGGCGGACAGGCGCCGTTTTCGCTGCAGGCGGGCGTGAGTCGCGGGAACATCGTCAACGTTCAGGCAACGTCGAGCTGCACATCCGACAAGCGAGTCCTTCCCGGTAATTCTGCATCGAGCGTGCTGTACAAAAAGGTCAGCGGAAATACCTGCGGTGCGCGGATGCCGTTGGGCGGAACACCGTTGAATCAATCGGACATTGATCTCATCCGCGACTGGATCGATCAGGGCGCGCAAAACAATTGAGTGCAACTGTTTTTCCTCAAACGATGTTATAGTGTAGGCGTAAGGTTATTTTTCCTCAAAGGAGATAAAGAAGTGATAAACATACGAAGAGGCATCATGTTTGCGTCGGCTGCGTTGTTCTCTCTTGCCATCGCCGTTGGTCAAGGCAAAGATGAGAAAGTGTCGTTCAAGAATTCAGTTTTTCCGATCATCAAGAGCAGATGTCTGCCATGTCATGCAGAAGACAATTTCAATCCAAGTGAGTTGTCGATGGATTCGTATGACCTGATAGCAAAGGGCGGGAAGAACGGTGCACCATTCAAACCGGGAAACTCGCAAGAGAGTTTGATGATTCTGAAACTGAGTGAGAAGCCGCCATTTGGCGATCGCATGCCTCTCAATTCAAAAAAGAAAATCCGCGAAGGCAAAGCTGTCTGGCTGAGTCCGGAAGAGATAAAAACGATTGCCACCTGGATTGATCAGGGAGCGAAGAGCAATTAGCGGTTCGCGATTTGACGGAAAGCCTCGTTTGTGAAAGCAGACGGGGCTTTTCGGTTTTCGGGAGCTGTTTCGCGCGCAGGAGCGTGCGTTGCTTCTCTACGACATTCTGCCGATATTTGTACGCAAAACACAAAACTTTTTGTATGGCCGACGAGAAACAACGAAGCAAGCCCGGATCGTGGCTCAAACATGTAAGCCCGACGAAGGAGATCGCGATCAAGGCGACGATTGCCCTGACGTTGGTGATCCTTCTCGGATTGATGTTTCCGCGCGGTGAGGCCATTGAGCTTGAATACAAGGTGGGAGCCGTCTGGGCGCAGGACGATTTGTACGCTCCGTTTTCGTTTCCCATCTTGCGCGATCCGCAGGAGTATTCAAAAGAGCTTGAGCGGGCGAAGGCTGAGGTCTATCCGGTATTCGAACGCAGTGCAGATATCGAAGTCCTTCAGCAACACGAGCTGGCAAAGTTCTTTACCAAACTGAAGGAGGCTCTGCGCGTGCGCGAGACGTACAGTCGTACACACGCTGCCGCAGATTCCGTCCTCTTTGCGCAGCTCGTTTCGGACCTTCAGGTGCGCTTGTTCGATCGTGAGTGGCAACTGCTTTCGGGCCTCTCGGTTCGCCAGATCGACGAAATGCGCGACCTCTTGCTGCGCGCAAGCAGGACCTACCTGCAATCCGGTATTCTGGATGTTGAGAAGCGAACGCTTTCCCGTCCCGAGATCGCGTTGCGCAAAGGAACCGTCGAAGAGATTGTTCCCTCAATCCGGTTTCTCGACTTGAATGAAGTCGCAACGCAGCTCGACAACGACCTGATTGCGTTTTACAAACGTGATAACGATACCGTCGACGTTGCACACAAGATAGGCGTCATCCATCTCGTGCCCAATATCCGATTTCAGGAGCCAGCCACAGAAAGTGCGGTGAAAGCAGCGATTGAGTCGGTCCCACGTACATCCGGGTTTGTGCAGGATGCCGATCGGATAGTTGGAAAGAATGAGCGGATTACCGCCGAGATCAAGCAGAAGCTCGATTCGCTGCGCAGAGCCAGAGTCGAGCAGGGCGCTGTCTCATCAGGTCCGTTTCAGTATTTGGGGATTGTGTTGCATGTAGCCATTGTCGTGTTCCTGTTCGGACTGTACCTGCACCTTTTCCGTTCAAGGATTTTTTCCAACAATCGACGCCTGGCCATTATTGCACTTCTCATCCTGATGGAAGGATTCTTCGCACACCTGACGCGCATCATTACGGTGTCCGGTCCGGTGGAATACCTCATCTTTGTTCCTGCCGCATCAATGTTGCTGACAATCATCTTTGATTCACGGGTCGGATTCTATGGTACGGTGACTATTGCGTATCTCGTTGCGGGCATTCGCGGCAACGACTATGCAATTGCGCTGGCCGCCCTTGTCGCAGGAGCGCTCTCTGTGTACACCGTGCGCGATGTCCGCAATCGTTCACAAATCATCCGCTCGCTCGGATTCATTTTTCTCGGCTACGCGCTGACGATTATTGCGCTTGGCATGGAGCGCATTGCGCCCTGGATGATCATGGCTGAGGAGATAACCTATGCGCTCGCAAATTCGATCATCTCACCGGTGCTGACATTTGGCCTGCTGATTTTCTTCGAGCGCTCTGCAAAAGTGACGACCGACCTTACGCTGATAGAACTCGGACATTTCAATCATCCGCTCCTCAAAATGCTGTCGGAGAAAGCTCCCGGTACATATCATCACAGTGTGTCCATGGCGAGCCTTGCCGAGGCCGGAGCGTCTGCGGTTGGGGCAAATGAAGTGCTTGCCCGGGTCGGTGCGTACTTTCATGACATCGGAAAGATAGAGAAGCCCAACTATTTTGTCGAAAACCAGAAAGGGAACCGCAGCCGTCATGACAAGCTCGCGCCGCGCATGAGTTCGCTGATTATCCAAAACCACGTGAAGAAGGGCATTGCGCTGGGACGCGAGTATAGCCTTCCCGAGGAAGTTGTGGATTTCATTCCGCAGCATCATGGCACGACACGCATCGACTACTTCTACCGCAAGGCACTGAAACTCGCTGAAAGCTCGGACGACGAGACGAAGATTGATGAAATCAACGAACAGGACTATCGGTATCCGGGGCCGCGGCCGCAGACGAAGGAAACCGGCATACTCATGCTTGCCGATTCGATTGAGGCCGCAGCGCGTACACTTGATGACCCTTCTCCACAGAAACTCGAAGTGCTGATCGATGACCTGATCAAGAAACGGTTTGAAGAAGGTGAGCTCGATGAGTGTCCGCTAACGCTTAAGGACCTGACAAAAATCAAGAAGGCATTTCTCGGTGTTCTGGTCGGCGTGTATCACGCTCGCGTGAAGTACCCGGAGTCGGAGAAGGACGAGGATTCACGGCGCGTGGAGAGCGAACCTGAGCGTCAGAAAACAGAGAAGACAAGAGAGCTTGAAGAACGTGGGGCGGAGCCGCCATCATCGGGCGATGAGCCAGACACAACAACCGAAGAACGCCTGACGAGAACAATCAAATCGATTGACAATCAATGATTGAGCATTGTCGGAGCTATTTGCATTACCTTGCGCTGGAAAAGAACGCCTCGCGCAATACGATCGCTTCGTACACTCTCGATCTCAAGCGATACCTTGCCTTTCTCGAAACAAAAAGGATCGGGAGTGTCAATGCCATCCGCGAATCACATACCTCGGAATTTCTGGGGACACTGTACCGCGAGGGCCTCTCGCCGCGTTCGGTGACCAGGGCACTCTCTGCAATCAAGGGCTTTCACAAATTTCTTGTGGGTGACGGTGTTACGCGCAATGATCCGACGGAATTGGTTGACGCGCCCAAGCTGCCACGTTCGCTTCCGGATGTTCTGACGCAACCCGAGATCGACAAGATTCTCAATCAACCGCATGCTACCGAGAAGGACAAGAAGAATCTCTGGCTGCGCGACAAGGCAATGCTGGAGACAATGTATGCAAGTGGCCTGCGCGTCTCCGAGGTGGTCGGACTCAAACAATCCCACCTTCTTGGTGAAGAAATGCTGGTCCGGGTATTTGGAAAAGGATCGAAGGAACGCGTTGTGCCGATCGGTGGCTCCGCGCTTCGATGGATTGAGCGCTACAGAAAAGAGTGCCGCATTCTGCTGGCAACCAGGGGCAACTCTGCAGACGCGCTGTTCCTTAACGCACGCGGAACACCAATGAGCCGCATGGCCGTGTGGAACATCGTCCAGCGAGCAGCCGCAGAGGCAGGCATCGGCAAGGAAGTTCATCCGCACACGTTGCGGCATTCCTTTGCCACTCATTTGCTCGAGGGTGGTGCGGACCTCCGCGCCGTGCAGGAAATGCTCGGCCACGTCGATATCTCCACCACGCAAATCTACACGCACATTGATCGCGAATATTTGAAAGAAGTCCACAGAACGTTTCATCCACGCAGTTGAAGCTTCTCGTTTGCCCGAATCACAGGAGTCATGGATATGCATACGAACAAACCGCA
>CAYJNF010000065.1:0-11864 GCA_964370915.1 uncultured Chitinophagales bacterium | reverse complement strand
GAGCTCAACCGCAGGCTCACCAGCTCGATTGCTGAGCTTCACTTTGCACCAACCACGACTGCAAAGAACGCGCTCCTGCGTGAAGGGTTTGCACCGGAACGGATCTTCGTCACCGGCAACTCCGTCATTGATGCACTGAAGATCGCGCTTCAACAGGATCATTGGTTTTCCATTCAGACACTTAATCGAATTGTTAACCAGAAAAAACCAATCGTGCTGATCACGATGCATCGGCGTGAAAACTGGGGCACGCCAATGCGTGGTGCATGCTGTGCCGTTCAGCGACTCGCAAGAGACTATCCGGAATTGAATTTCGTCTTTCCTGTTCATCTCAATCCAGACGTACGTGAGGTCGTGCGCCCGATGCTCGGCAATATCGCGAATGTGCATCTTGTTGAGCCGCTCGGCTATCTGGATTTTGTAAATCTTATGGCGAAAGCATATCTGATTATTACCGACTCAGGCGGAGTTCAGGAGGAGGCGCCGAGTCTCGGCAAGCCCGTGCTGGTTCTTCGCTCCATCACCGAGCGTCCCGAAGCTGTACAGTACGGCACAGTGAAACTGGTGGGATTGGACGAAAACCGAATCTACGGTACAGCGAAGAAGTTGATAGCGTCCCGTGCCGCGTACACGAAAATGGCATCTGCGACAAACCCCTATGGTGATGGCAAGGCATCTCGACGTACTATCTCCATCATCAAACACTACTTTGGCATGACAAAAAACTTACCACCAGACTTCAGAAACTGACAATGATCCTTCGCCATTTGCTGTTGATCCTCCTTGCGGCTGCAGCACCATCTTGCGCAACAATCTCTCAGACTTTCGAGTCGGGGCGGGATTCGACGGGACAGCGAGTAATCACCGAGGGTGTAACGCATCGTCATCTTGTTCGCGAACAGGGTCCGTGGAACATTCACATTGTTTCGGTTGACTTGAAGAAGATGGAGCTGAGCATTGAAAGTGCCCGGGCATTCGACAGTTTGAAAGGAAGAGAAACGACCAGTGCTATTGCGAAACGAATCTCGAACGAACATCAAACTGTTATTGCGGCAATGAACGCCGACTTCTTCAATATGGAAACAGGAGAGAATGATCAGAATCAGGTAGTTGATGGAGAGATCGTCAAAGGCGTGAAGAACAGGGCGCGTCATCAATTTGGCGTTGGCAATTCACGGAAGCCGTACATCGAGAGATTCGTCTTCGATGGAAATGAGATAACGCCACAAGGGATATTCCCGCTTGAAGCGGTCAACAGTTTGAAGGATTCAGCCATCGTTGTCTTGAACCATCTCTTCGGAAGATATACGCGGAAGGAACATGAGATCGTCGTCGTGCTCCGCTCGATTTACAGGCGCGGAGACACAGTCGTTGCTCTACTCAAAGACACGCTGGGGGTCGGCGAGCAGATTGCCATTGACCAGTCCATGTATGTGTTGAGAGGGAAAGGTCCACAACGGCACGCACTTGCTCAATACACTCCGGGTGACACCATTCGTCTCGTGCTTGGCTTTCTGCCGCGGCGTGAGAAACTCAGAACATTGGTTGGCGGATTGCCGCGTATTGTTGTTGAAGGACGCAATGTTGCAATTGTGGATAGCATGCCCGGCCTTACGGGCAAGTTCACCGAAACGCTCCATCCGCGCTCGGGTGTTGGTTTCTCACCTGACAGCTCGATTGTCTACTTTGTAACTGTGGATGGCAGGCAGTCGTCGAGTGCGGGGATGTCGCTGAGCGAGTTTGCCGATCTGATGATTGAGATCGGATGCTATCAGGCTCTCAACCTTGATGGCGGCGGATCCACGACGATGGTGGTGAGCGGTGAAGTCGTCAATTCGCCGTCCGATTCGGCCGGTGAGCGGGCTGTGGCAAATGTGTTGCTGGTTGTGAAGCGACAATTCTGAGGCTCGCTTTCAAGAGCCGAAGAATCCAACTATATGGAGATGCGCTGTTTTCTAGTCGAAGGCTCCCTATGGGATCGTAGATCGACTTGTCGGGATTCTTCACTCCGTCCCGATTGGGAAACATCGGGACTTCGTTCAGAATGACAAATGCGTTGTGTAGAGAAGCACGCAGCCCGCGCGCGGAAGGGCGACACACATTGCGCCGAAGAATGCTGTCCCGCTACGCGGCATAGACTGCTGTGTTGACGAGGAGAACCGGTCGGCAGCCCCATATCAATTGTCCATCGCCAACGTGACTCTGGTCTTCGATCAGGAGGCTGCATTCTAGTGTAGAGGGTTCTAGATTCTTCGGCTTTGGAAAGCAAGCCTCAGAATGGAGGCTAGTTCGCGCTGATTGCTTCTTGCGGGGACCCGACTTGTGTTGGTTCGATGCGATACGAATGTGTCATCTTCACGCCTTTGCTGAGCATCGCGTGAACGGAACAGTACTTGGTTGTCGAAAGATCAATTGCACGTTCGACATCGGCAGGGTTGATGTTCTCTCCGTACACAACATACTCCACATGCAGTTCATTGAACACCTGCGGATGTTCCTCCCGCGTTGTCCCGGAGACGATCACTTCAACGTTGTCGACCGGCACACGCTTCTTTTTCAAAATGGGAATCACATCCATTGCCGTGCAGCCGCCGACCGCAAACATCAGAAGCTCCTTGGGAGTGGGCGCGGCTTCGCTTCCGCCCGTATTGGGTCCACCATCCATCATCGCCCAATGATTTGAATCGGATTTTGCAACGAGTGTCGTTCCCCGTACCTGCTTGATAATTGCAGTCTTCTTTGCCATCTGAATACATCCCTTCCACGTTGGTCAATTGCATACTGTTATCGATTCTGCAAGATAAAGTGCAGATTGTGTGCCAGCGATTCTTCACCTGAAAACAGACAAATCTTACCGCTTCGACGGCTGGCACTTCCCGACTTTTAAGAGTCCTATTCCCTTTCCTGCAAAGGAAAACCCCGTCAGAACATGGCGGGGTTTCGGTTCCTGTTTGTTTAGATGCAGACAGCAGGTCCAGCGGGTCAGATACCCGGTAGCATTGTTGCTCTCAGTATCCTTCGGCGTGCAACTTCACTTTTCCTCTGAATGAATAGAAGAGATACGTGAAATAGCCGAGCGCAATGATGATTCCGATTGTCCACCATACAATCCCGACGCCAAGTCCATAGTCTGATGCGGCAGTATTGTATACGGTGAGATTGAACTTCGGGTCGGTGGATGCCGGAAGGACATTGGGGAACAATCCAAACGCGGTGCTTGCGAGCATGCCGCCGATGAACGCGGAAGACGAGAGAAAGGCGCGCGTATCTTCTCGCTTTTTGTTGAAGTAGAACATGCCCCCCATGCCAAGTCCAGCCATCAACGGAAACATCCAGCCCCAGATGTGTTCAGTGTAGTTGCTCCAGATTTCGGGTCGAATTGACGAAGACGCAATAAGAGTGGCGACGGAGAAAATCAATACTCCCCAGAATGTGAGTGAGGCAATTCGGTGGGCGCGTTCTTGTACGGGACCTTCCGTCTTCATCGCGAGATAGTTTGCTCCGTGTGTCGTCAACGAGAACAATCCAACCAATCCCATCATGACCGTGAACCAATCAAGTATACCAGTGTCGGGCTGCACGGTGAATGTGGTCCAGAGCGGTTCGAAGAAATAGCCTTGCTCGTTGAGCGGAACACCGCGTACAACATTGCCGAGTGCCGCACCCAGGAAGATGGCGAGCAGTATACTGCCGATTGCAAACACACCGTCCCAGAATGTTTTCCACATCGGATGGTTGACGTGGTGGCGAAGCTCAATACCGAGACCGCGCATCATCAACAACCACAGCACAATCATGAGGGGCAGATAAAATCCACTGAAGCTGGATGCGTACAGAAGCGGAAAGGCAAAGAAGAGCGTGCCGCCGGCAGCCAGTATCCAAACTTCATTGCCGTCCCACACCGGGCCAATGGCATTAAGCACCGTTCGACGTTCGTCATCGTTCTTTGCGACAAACAAATGCAGAATGCCCGCGCCGAGATCGAAGCCGTCAAGTATGGTGTACATGGCCAGCATGAATGCGACAACGCAAAACCAGAGAATTTCCATGGAGTACTCCGTTACTTCGTGAGTGATCTGTCGTGAATCTCTAAACCCGAACCGACCTCAATGTTTTGCCGCTGCTTCCGGCCCCGCGTTAGTTGTTTTCACGACGAGAAACAGAAACAGCATGCCGATGACAAAGTACATTCCCGCAAACCCGAGTAACGTAAACAAAGTGTTACCTGCCGAGACCATCGTCGATGTGCCGTCGGCAGTCCGGAGCAAACCATAGACAAGCCAGGGCTGACGGCCGAGTTCTGCCGTTGTCCAGCCGGCGGTCGTTGCGATGTACGGGAAAGGAAACGCCAGCATCAGCATCCAGAGAAAGCCCCGCGCCGTGAACAATCGTCCTTTTCTTAGGAGCCATGCTGCGCCAAGCATAAGGGCAATGAACAACGTTCCCAATCCGACCATGATGTGGTAACTGAAGTAGAGAAGTGGAATATTCGTCGGCCAATCCTTTTCTGGAAACGCATCAAGCCCCTTGACTTCCGCTCCCCATCGGTAGTAGGTAAGGAAGCTCAACATCTGTGGGACGTGAATTGGATTGTCAAGCTTCCGCTTCTCCATATCCGGTTGACCGATGATGACGAGTGGCGCGCCTTCCTTCGTCTCAAACAGTCCCTCCATTGCCGCGAGAGTCACAGGCTGCTGAAACGCGAGATTCTTCCCCTGTTGATCGCCCGTCGGGAACGCGACAAGGATTGATGAGATAACCCCTGCAATCACACCCATGCGAACAAATGTTCTTCCATACTCGTCATTCTTATGGGCGAGAAGATAGAACGCGCCGACCGCCGCGACGACAAATGAACTTGTGACAACCGAAGCAATCATGTTGTGCGTGTACTGCCAGAGAATCCACGGGTTCAGTAAAAGTCCCCAGAAGCTGGTGAGCGACACATTACCGTTGGGCAGAATCTCATACGCTACGGGAGATTGCATCCATGCATTTGTCGCGATGATGAAGTAGCCGGACACCCAGGAGCCGAGGAAGACCATGCACGCTGCGAAGAAATGCATTCTCGGGTCCAGTCTCTTTTCTCCAAACAGAAACAGTCCGAGGAAACTTGATTCGAGAAAGAACGCGAACACGCCTTCCATCGCGAGCGTCTGACCGATCACGCCGCCGGCGAACGTGGAGAAGCGTGCCCAATTCGTTCCGAACTGAAACTCCATCGGAATGCCGGTGACAACACCGACAGCGAAATTGATGGCAAAGATCTTTGCCCAGAAACGGGCGCTTACGTTGTAGACTTCTTTTCCTGTTCGCAGCGCTATCCATTTCATGATCACGATGAGCGATGCAAGTCCCATTGTGAGTTGGGGAAAGAGGTAATGAAATGAAATGGTGAACGCGAATTGAATACGGTGAAGGAGGAGAGCGTCTTCCATCTAAATGAATTCCTTTCGTCTTCATGAGAACAAGGAAAGGCATCGTTATCATCGTGAGTCCGATGCTCTCCGTACCTAAGGTAAGTAAATCATCGACGGGAAAAGAGCGACATCCTATTCTGAAGTCCGGGCATCAAGAGATCAATATGAGCGCTCCCGCCTGAACAATAAAGAGCAAGCCATCAACACAAAGGTTGCTTCCCGACGAGGGAAAAAAATCCCCTTGATGTGGGCAGGGCTTGATTTTCGGACTCGCGGTACCGTTCGACTCGGTCGCGGATTCGAGGGGGCGTGCTGGCGAGGCATGCTTTGCCTGGTTCGCTGACAAGGCATGCAGAGTGCGCGAGTCATTCCCCCAACGGCCTGAACAATCTCGCAATATCCACGGCGAACTCTTTCAGGAGTTCGGATCCGACACGTCCTGCACCGTGCGCCGCAGCGGTGACTTCAAACTTGCCATTCTTGTTTGCGAGTATCTGGACGGATTTTTCTTTCGAGTCGATTATCCAGTATTCCTTGACGCCCGACTCTTCATACACAGATTTCTTGTGGACCAGGTCGTAGTAACCGGTAGAAGGAGATAGTACTTCCACCACCAGGTCGGGAGCGCCCTCAATCTTCTTCTCGCCAATGATCGAGAATCTTTCCTTTGCGACAAACACAATATCGGGCTGGTATGTCTCGTGTTCCGACAGATACACATCAATCGGAGAGTTCAACACGACCCCGAGTTTGTTTTCTTCGACAAAGAGGGTGAATTGAACCGAGAGTCGATGCGTAATAAGTTGGTGAAACGGCGTTGGAGCAGGACTCATGATAAGTTCTCCATCAATCAGCTGGCACGGCGCACGCTCGGGTAGTGCTGCATAATCAGCGTACGTGCGGCGTTGCTTCGTTGCGACTTCCATTGCCTTCTCCTCAGAAGATATTGTCCAGATCCACACTGAAGCCAGACAGGAGTTTCGATTTGACTGCCCCGTTTCGTCGCTGCCGGTCGATCAACCGAAACTCACCGCCGAAATTCTCAAACACCTCAATCCATTTTTCCATCGGGTCGACAATCCAATATTCTTTTACTCCCGCGACGGCATAAGCGTCCTTTTTATGGGTGAGATCATAGTAGCCTGTACTTGGCGAAAGAATCTCAACCACAACATCTGGCGCCCCTTCGATCTTGGACTCGGTGACAATACTGCGCCGTTCATTGAGTACGACGAGAATATCAGGTTGATAAGTCTCCTGGTCGGAGAGATACACGTCCAGTGGCGCGTGAAAGAACTCGCCGATGCGGTTACTACGCAAGTACTCCTGGATTGCATGTTCCAGTCGTTGAGAAACTCTCTGATGGTCAGGATTCGGTGAGCGCGACATGACGAGTTCTCCATCGATAAGTTGGTAGGGCGCGCCTTCCGGCAAAGCGGCGTAGTCTGCGTATGTTCGCACGGGCTTGTTTGTCACTTCCATCGCTCACTCCTTAATCTGTACATTACTGCCGAAGGACCATCGAGGGTGCGAAGAAAAACAGAGATTCAGTTCCACCTGCGCGGCGTCCATGAGACTGCCCTTTGATCGCGCTGTTTCCATTTTCCCTCACTCTCGTTTCGATCCTGATAGAAGTTACGTCTACCCCACACAAGAATCAATCATCTCTCTCAGCGAGAATCAACAATACAACTATCCAACAATCCCTCTCTTGTGATTGACGCCAGTCGGCCATATACCCTTCGCTGAAAACGCTCAGGGTTCAGCATCTCATCAATGCAGAACCCCGCCATTGCTGACAGGGTTTGCGTAATCAACAATCCATCGATTCGCCACTCCACCAATCCATTACTCCACCACTCCTACAGTAGCCGACCACAGACATACCCTTCGCGAAAAACGCTCAGGGTTTCGTGGGTTACCGGCTCTTATCCGGATACGGCGGTGGCGGTGCAAGATTCGCGGGATGTTTCTTCAGCTCTTCTTTGATGATTTCGATTGCTTTGTTGAGTTGATCGTCGGTTCCGGCAAACTCGCGAGCCGGGTCGTTATCAACAACAATATCCGGCTCCACGCCTTTTCCTTCCATCACCCATTCCTTTCCTTCAACATCATAGCGCGAAAATTCGGGACGGTTCAGAAAACCGCCATCGAGCAGAGGCAGCGAACCGCGTATCCCGACAACGCCTCCCCACGATCGTTTGCCGATGATTGTGCCGAGCTTGTATTTGCGGAAGCGATAGCTCACAATGTCGCCGTCGCTCGCCGAGAACTCATCGATCATCAGCACTTTTGGTCCGAGAATAGCTGTCGCGGGGTCGGGAGTTGGAACGGTGTTGCGCGAAATGCTGACGAGAATCATCTCGCGACGCAGCCGCTCGATAATCATCGGCGACACATTGCCTCCACCGTTGCCGCGAACATCCACGACCATGGCATCCTTGCGAACCTGCGGGTAGAAGTACTTCACAAACTCGTTCAGGCCGCCTACTCCCATATCGGGAATGTGCACATAGCCAACCTTGCCGTCGGTTGCTTTCGAGACTTTCTCGATGTTTCCTTCCACCCACTCGAGATAGTATAACGGGCGCTCATCGGCGGTCGGAACCACGACCGTTTCTTTGCTTCCTGCCTCTTTAGCAGACGAGTTGAGTTTCAACGTCACCTGCTTCCCGGCTTTACCAACGAGAGCCTCGTAGATGTCGTTCATTTCATTCGTCGGCTTGCCATCGATGGCAATAATGTAATCGCCTTCCTTGGCGTCAACACCAATATCGGTGAGAGGCGAGCGGAGCGACTTGTCCCAATTCTGTCCTTTGAGAATCTTCGTAATGCGGTAGTACTTTGATGACGCGTCGCGCTCGAGCTTTGCGCCGAGCAAACCAAGTTCAATGCGCTCCGGCTTCGGATAATCGCCGCCGCCGACGTACGAGTGGCCGATGTTCAGTTCGCCGATCATCTCGCCGATGGTGTACGTGAGGTCTGCGCGATGGTTGACATACGGAAGCAACTGCGCGTACGTGTCGTGCATCTTCTTCCAATCCACCCCGTGAAGATGCGGGTCGAAGAGGAAGTCGCGCATTTGCCGCCAGCATTCGTTGAAGATCTGATTCCATTCGGCGTGCCGATCGAGCTTCACCTTCATGTCACCGAGATTCAGTTTTTCCTTTGCATCGATCTTTGCGGTCGGCAGATCGACGATGGAGTACGAGTCCTTTATGCCGACAAGCATTTTCTTTCCGTCTGCAGAGACCTCAAACCCGCGCACCTCGCCGAGCTCCGTCTCTTTCTGCTTATCGAGTTCATACAGATAGAGCTTTGCACCCTCACCTCCGGTTGTTGCGCGAAGATAGTACAGCTTGTCGCCAAGGCACGCGATATTGTTGTATCGTCCGGCTTCAACCGGCACGACCGTGATCCGTTGCTGCAGGCCATCGAGATCAACCTTGACGGACACTTTCTTTTCCTCTTTCTTGTCGTTCTTCTTCTCTTTGTCGGAGTCTGATTTCTCGTCCTTTGCATCCTTGCCGATCTTCACTTCGTCGCTTTTCGGTGCGAAGGGAGATTTCGTTTCCTTTGCCAGCGTCACGAAGTACACTTTCGCCATGTCGTTGTATACATGGTTCCATTCCGTGTTGCCGTAGGTCGGATTGAATGATCTCTCGGAAATGAAGAAGAGATATTTCCCATTCGAGCTGAATGTCGGTTGGTATGAATCGAACCAACCGTCGGTCACGGCGTAGGATTTGTTCGCATCAACCGAGTAGAGATACGCAGTCGTCATGCGCTTCTCCTCAGGCTGAGCATAGGCAATCCACTTGTTGTCGGGCGACCACGTGTAGTCGGAATATTCCCACACGGTTGCCTGCGCCACCTGTGTCACCTTCTTCGATTCCACATCAACATATTGTAGGCGAAGCTTTTTGTCCGCCCAGAGGAGCTTTTTGCTGTCGGGCGACCAGGCGATTTGGTACTTGTACGTGTCGGCGTTTTTGGTGATCTGTGTCGGTGCGGCACTGCCATCCTGCGGCTCCACGTAGATCTCATCTTCACCGGATGCATCGGAGACGTACGCGATCCATTTGCCGTCGGGCGACCATTTGGAATTCCGCTCGTGAACGCCCGATGTGCCCGTGATGTTCCGCGTGTTGCCGTATTTGGCGGGAACGGTAAACACATCACCGTGCGCCCCAAAGAGCGCCCTGTTGCCATCGGGAGAAATCTCAAAGTTTGTCACATCCTTGCTCACATCTTTCCATCCCCCGCGGCCGATATCGAAATCTTCGAGAATCTGAATGGACACTTTCTCCGCTTGTTCAGTTGCGGGATCGAGTTTATAGATGTATCCGCCATTCTCGAAGACGATCGCATTGTCACCGAGCGAGGGAAACTTTACATCGAATTCCGTGAAGTTCGTCAACTTCCTCGTCTGCTTCGTGGTGAGATCATACACGAACAAATTCATTCTACTCTCGCGATCAGATGCGAAGTAAATCTTGTCGCCGCGCCACATCGGAATAATATCCTGACCCGCGTTGTTGGAGATGTTTTCAATCTTCTTTGAGTCGAAATCATAAATCCATATTTCATCTGCCTGTCCTCCGCGATAGCGTTTCCAGGTGCGGAACTCGCGGAAGACCCGGTTGTAGACCATTTTTTTCTTGTCCGGAGAAAATGAGCAGAAGCCGCCGCGGGGAACCGGAAGTTGGTCGGGGATTCCACCATCAACCGAAGCGTAGAACAGTTGCCCGATGAAATCGTTCCGCTCGATTCTGCGCGAGCGATAGACAATGGTCTTGTCATCCTTCCATGTCATCACAATATTGTTCGGTCCCATGCGATCGGAAACATCATCGCGACCGAGTGTTGCGGTGTAGGTGAGTCGTTTCGGGACGCCTCCCTCGGCCGGCATGGTGTACACTTCCGTGTTACCGTCATACTGTCCCGTGAAGGCAAGCCACTTGCCGTCGGGAGAGAAGCGGGCAAACATTTCGTAGCCGACATCGTTGGTTAACTTTCGGGCCACACCGCCTGATGCGGGAACAGTATACAGATCGCCGGCGTAGGTAAACACGATTTGATTTCCATGAATTGTAGGGAATCGCAGAAGACGCGCTTCTTCGGAGAATGCCAAACTGCACAACGTCATAAGTCCAACTAATGACAAAAGATGGCGACGCATGGGTTACCTTTCGGATTGGTGAAGTGATTGTGGGTGCAGTAACTTAGTGAGATTTTTGGACAGTTCATAGATTCGACCAATTCTATGGACGAAAGGGAATAGAAGAATGTTGCGTCAAGATGTAGATTTCTTGTTTGTTTCTTGTGGGATTGGTATGTTACGGCAGCGATTAGAAAGGGAGAGCGAAAATGTCTTCGGAACAAATCATCGAGCAGGCAAAGAAGTTGAGTGTGGCTGAACGCATTCTCCTGGTGGAAGAGATTTGGGATAGCATAGCGGCGGACAAGGAGACGCCCGATCTGACCCAGGAGCAAAAGGATGAACTCGATAGGCGCATTGAAGCCGATCGACACAACCCTAACGCGGGAAGGACGTGGGAGGAGATCAAGGCCGATCAATCCGTGCCGCGCTAGTCCATGCTACCAATTCGCTTTCGCCCTGAAGCAGAGATTGAATATCAAGAGGCTCAACGGTGGTATCAAGAGCAAAGCCCTGGACTTGATGCCGAGTTCATGCTGTGCGTCGATGAAGTTCTGCAAAGGATTCGTCGCGGACCACAAACGTATCCCGTTACGTATCGACATCTCCGACGTGCCCTCGTTCATCGGTTCCCTTACGCAGTCTACTATGAGCTTACGACGACCCAGATAAGAGTATTCTCCGTATTTCATACGTCTCGCAATCCGAGAATACTTCGAATACGATCCCTTTAATTCTCTTACGGCTCCAATCTTAATCACCATGCATTTTCCACCTCAGTACCTTACCCATTTCGAACGCAGCAATTTTCTCGAAACACCCGACTACCGCGAAACGATGCAGTACTATGAGCAGTTCGAATCGACAGGCAAGTCAGAGATGTTTACGTTTGGAAAGTCTCCGCAAGGCCGTGAGATGAAGTTCATTGTTGTCGGAAAGGATGGCGAGCGATCACCACAGGACGCGCGAGCCAATGGCAAGCTCATCGTCCTGATTCAAAATGGCATTCACGCCGGAGAGATTGAGGGAAACGACGCGTGCATGCTGATGCTGCGCGAAATGCTGGTGAGCGGCGAGCGTGCTCATCTGCTCGACCACATCGTTCTCGTGATCATCCCCATTTTGAACGTCGACGGTCATGCGCGCACGAGTCCCTACAATCGCCCGAACCAAAACGGTCCTGCAAACATGGGCTGGCGCACGACAAGCTGGAACCTGAACTTGAATCGCGACTACATGAAGGCAGACACACCCGAGATGAGGGCCTTGCTGCCGCTCTACAC
>CAYJNF010000064.1:0-11988 GCA_964370915.1 uncultured Chitinophagales bacterium | reverse complement strand
CGGCAAGACTATTCAGTTGATTCAAAAATGCCATCGCTTAACCTTTCGTTCGTGTTCCCACATAATTCAGTTCATTGAACAATCAGTGCAAAAAAAAAATCAGTGCCATTCCCCAATCGCGTCACGAATCGCCTCAACGTCGCGGAACTGCGACTCCGTGACCTGAGTACCGGCGACTTTCTCTCTGAGATCCTTCAGTTGCTTCACTCTCAGGACGCCTAGCATAATTGCAGTCTCCAAAGCGTCAAACATATCATCGTGAGCAGAAAACGGAAAATCATTCAACTGCCCCTTGAGCATCGCCATCTTCCCCTTGAGAAAGTACACCTTTCGGTTCTGGAAGTATGGCTGGATACGCAGAGCTCGCGTAACCTTGTCTTTGTACCGTGGCACGCCGATCGCAGGAACCTCGGTATTGGCAATCAAGTGTTGCTCTAACGCCTGCTGGTACGCAACGTCTTCGATACCGACAAGTTGACTCCCCCATTTCCGGTGTTGCCCAACGATCTTGTCTTTTTGCTCGTCAAAGGTATAACGATTCTGCACCAGATCCAGTACGTACGAATTAAACTTGGTGTCCATGCCAATCGTAATGACGACAAAATAGTCGGCCGACTCATTCTTGCTGATAGCAAGGTCAGTTCCATCAATAATGACCAAGTCGTCCATATCTATGACCCTTTGATCAGTCAGGCGCAACAGATTTCCGGTCGCCGTAAACTCGAAATCGTTGCCATCCATCCACACCGACTGGAATATCTTGTTCTTTTCCTCTTGGACTTCCTGCTGTTGTTCACGATCAAAAACCCACGGCGTGGTCTCATTCTGCAACTTCTTTTCGAGCATCTTTTCCATGGGCCACATGTCCGGGGCCAAGACGATCCCATCACCACTATGCTCGATAGACTTCAGCTTGTCGAAATCATTTTCGTCTTTCTCCATGATGAACTTGTGGTACGACGGGTACTTGAGGATAGCCTTGTTGACTCCATAGGTCCACGTCGGCTTCTTCATCATGCGCTCGTACAGATCGTCGCCATGCTTACGCGTGCCGATCATCAGCGCCCACCCACTTTCGTCAAGCAATTCGAGTATGACCGCGTTCCACCACGCTTCAACATCAACCCGCTTCTCGACCGTGTCCATGTCGGCTTCCTCAATGATGTCGTCGGCAATGATACCATCGAAACGAGATCCAGTGATGGCATTGTTCACGCCAATGGCTTGCATGGTCGGATCTTTGAGCGTGTTGTTTGACCGCCTGACATAAAACATGCTGGCAGACCAACTACCAGACAGATCGGTTTCTAAACCGTCATCATCGAGCCCTTTCGAAAGATTACCAAAATCACTAATCAGCGTGGCGTTGTGTTCCCACTGATCGCGGATAACTACCAGGTATTTCTTCGCTTGTTGTCCACCATTTGTTACGTGAAGCAATCGCACGTTGTCGATGTAGGCAATGTTCCAAACGGGAAGCTCAAAACTGTACACACGACTCTTTCCGTGAGATCGTGGAGCCAGCTGCAGGTGTCGCCGGCGTCCCCAATTCTTACGCCAAGGGACTTGGTGAGCGTATGGCGTCGAGGCAAGATAATGGCGGGCAAAGAAATCCTTGTTCGTAAAACCCGCGTAGATGCGAAGGCCGGCCTTCCAATCGGGAATTGGACGGAAGTAGTGACAATCGGACGCTAATGCTATCTCAACGAGATCCTTGCGGTTGTAATCATTCAGATATCGCCCTGACCACGACAGAACCAACGACTTGACATGATCTTCCTCACCGCCCCGGAAGTCACTCGCGTAGTAGTGACAGCCACTCGTAGCCGCAAAGAACAAGCCCTCGTAATCGTTGGCAGTCCACAAACTCATTGTGACACATCTTTGAATTGCGCATCAACCGGAGGCTTGTCGGGAGATTGAGGATGTTGCCGGATCGTTTCATCCAACACGGCTTGGCGCAATGCAACTTTCTCGTCGGGCGACGCATTGGAATACTTGTCGGCCAAAAGCTTCAGCCGCTTGAATCGCTCGGATTGCAACTCCGTTCCGTCGCCACCGGCAGTTCCGCCGACATTGATGTTGATGTTCAGTTTCGGATCGCCAAACCGCGGCTTCAACCCAAGCGACTGATGCAATTCAATGCTGTCCTTGATCATCCCCATCATTCCCTGAATGTTCGCCAGATTGTCGCGCATCGGAAGACCCATCTGCATCTCCAACTCAAACATCTTGGCGATTCGGATTTCCTGCAGATTCAACAACCATCGCATCTCCGAAAGGTGGTCAAACCCATCCCGAAATTCTTTTGCACGTCGCAGGACGGAAGCCATTTGCGATTGAACGACAAGCAGTACATTCTTCTGTGGATTGCCATCCTCCAACACAAGATCGACGATGGACAAGGCAGTTTTACCCAACGTCAAAAAGGTATCAACCGTCTCCTCTACAGTCTTTGGATCTCCCTTACGTTCGGCCTCCTGTTGTTTCGCAATGCCAACCTCCAGCAGGGCCTTAGCCTTAACCAATTCGACTTTCCGATATCGCAACGTCTGAATGTTGACCGAAATGCCCTCTTCATCCTTCAAACGCTTCTGGGCCGACGTTACCCACTTCTCCAACATCAGGATCCTGTCAATTATCCTGCCCTTGTCCGTGTCGAAAATGGTTGACCGCTTGGTCGATTTCTTAGGTTCTTTAGAACTATCCATTTAAATACTTTTCGATGCGTCGTCTCACGGTGAGACTTTTACCCGAGGGAACCTCTACGCCCAGTATCGGCATAACGCTCGCCCATTGGGACCTTTGGGCAAATGTTTTGCCGCTAACATTTCCGGCATCTGGACTGCAACGATGACAACTCACGCTTCTGTCTCTGTTACTCCCTCGCCTGTTAGTATGACTTGCCGAAACGCCTCGTTGATATTCAATCCTTTGACCATGGCGGTTCGTTTGATGCCATCGACAAACGTCTTCATCTGTTCGTCCATGATAATCCACATATGCGACTGACCGCCATAGCTGAATACCATGTAACCAGACTCAATCGTATCGCCGTACTTGGCAAACATCTCATTCAGTATCGAAGCAAGGCCGTCGATTGTCTTGATCTCTTTCTTGCTTGCATCCAACTGTTTCCGGATCTCGGCAGGAACGCTTTGACGAACCGCCTGATAAATAGCATCGAAGGCAGCCTTGTCGACAAAGCCCATCATGGCCTTGGTTATCTCTTCGCCATACTTCGGAGCCAATTCGTTGTACAGTTTTGAGAACTTTACCGGATCGAGAGAACCCCGAACAATGTTCATCCGGATGTTGTCAATTTTCTCGCGATCCTCGTCGTAGTCTTCCACGATTACCGCTGGAATGGTCTTGCGCCCAACGACGCGGCAAGCTTTTGCGCGATGACTCCCGCTTATCGCCCAATAACGCCCGGGACTATCGGTACGGGGCGTAAGCATGACATTCTCGACAAACCCACGCTCACGAATGTTCTTGACCAAGTTGTTGAACTGATCGGGAACCATCTCGTTGGGATTCCACGGCGGTTCATCGATCAGGTCAACTTCCACTTCAACAATGACAACGGGATCTAGACTCTTGTCACGTTCGTCCTTGGCAAGTTTCGTTACCTTCGCATCCTTGACAACTTCAGCGGCGCTTTTCTTCGACATAAAACTCATCCTCTATTTTCTTGAATGTAGGAACTTCAGTTTCGCACGTATCCCTAAACCCGATTCGATGGAGTGCGATACGAACGTCTAACGGCGTCAACTGACGCTGGCCTACCTTATCCGGCGACGAATAACCAATCTTCAATACCATCCGCTTGTTCAGGATTGCCATAAACGTATCGAGCGTGAACGGTTTGTCAAACTCAAGCGACACTTCTTTGATCAGGGTGTAGAGCTGCTTGATCGGGAACGCTTCACAATCATATCCGAGTTGTCGCGTAACGGTTTCTCTCAAAAAATTAAGATTGCGCCGGAACGTTTCGTCAACAAGGTAATTGTCGCGGATATACTGGCGGTACGGTTCCATCCGTTTCAACGCACGATCGTAGTCTTCAGAAATCCAAGCGAGCCAGCTGTACGCCTCCTCGAACGATCGGTAGATGAACGGATAATCCTTTGGCAACATGGTCCAGACGTACGGCTTGTCGGGCAACACCGCGATCAGGCCCAGGTACATTTGCTCGACGATAAAGTTCGAAACATTCTCCCCTTCGGATGCCACGACAAAGGCATGGCACTTCGACGCTTCCTCAAAATACTTGTACCGGCCGCAGTCGGGATAGAAGAACTTGATGCTTCGCGTGAGATACTCTTTCATGAACTTTTTCTTCTGCAGGGCAGACTGAGCCGTTGGCGTCGTCATAATGATATCGATCTCTCGCCCCGAACTATAGAACTTGTCGTACAGCTGGAAGATCAACTCTACGCGCTTCGTTGTATTGAATCGTGTCCCATAGAACAGGGTGAACTTTTCATGCTTCCGGTTCTTCTTTATCAGTAAATCGAAGTACGGAAGATCGAGCCCAACGGTCGAAATGAGTGTTTGGTCAACAAACTCTTTGACCATGGCCGGAGAAAGGAACCGTTCAACCAAACCTAACGTATGGTCGTAAGCTTGCTGTCCATCGACGATCGTGTTGCAGACGACATTGGCCAGTGCGTAGGTTGCATCATAATCGGTGAAGTTCTGTTGCTTCTCGTACAGGACGGATTGACGATAAATAACCGGATAGTTGTAGGCTCGCTTGAAATCCAGCGGGCCCGAACGCCACCAAAGGCCCACATGGAATCGCGACGTAAACATGCCGTCCGTAATGATGTTTCCACCCCGCAGGTGGAATTGCTTGACGAACTCAAATGTCGTCATGTGTTCGTTGATACCGTAATCGGACGTTTCTGCAATCGGAATGATCTTGGTCCGCGGTAGATTGGGGATTTGGTTCGCATGCCTCTCGGACAAAACGAGATAGAAGAACATATCGTCGTAGTACCGATTGGCAACATCGATCAACTTACTGTAATCGTAATAATCGGAGTCAGCATTGATGTTCCCTAGCCCTATGTTCGGCAATAGAAGGATTCTCATTGTCGAACCATCCTCACGACTTCAAACGCCTCTGCAAACTTAGTGTTCGACGCCATACCGCGGAATCGTGCCAACGTCTTGATCCCTTCCGCCGATCTTGGGAACGGATACGGCCGCATCTCCTGTTTGTAGCACTTCATCGCATTGATCTTCCTGCTCATATACTTGGTGACATCGACAAAGTAGCTCGGCGCAAATGTCCACCCCAATCCATTTGGCGCTTGCTCGGTACTACTCAGGATCTCAAAAGAGAAAACGGAATGGATGGAAGAGTAGGCAAATGACCTCGTAGCGACCAAGGTGGCTTCGAAGATCGCCCGATGATCTTGATTGACGTCAGACTTGTTGTGGGTATAGACAATGGTCGGTTGAACAACCTCGATGGCCGATTCAATCGGGGCAATGACCTTGACCAACATGGCGTCAAGATACTCATCCTGCAGGCCCGCATGAATCATTTGAGTGACGCCAAGAATCTTGCACACCCGTTTCGACTGGTTCCTGAGAAGCGTAACCATCGGAACACTCAGCTGATGCCTCTCCGATCGATCGCACACATTCAAAACGGCAACGGTATCACCGTCTGCAACGTGACGCGCAATCGTTGCACCGACACCGAGGACTTCATCGTCAAGATGCGCAGCAATAACCAAGACTTTCTCACGCATAACGTCCGTTGCCGTTTCTGCGGTGCTTGGCGTCGAAGTAGGCTAAGGCTTTGTTGATAACACCAGGCGGGAGATCGGCATACGCTTTAATCGTTTCGTGAACACCGCGACGAATATCACGCATTGGCAGGTCAACATATTTCTTCAATTCGGTAACATCTGCCCGAATATCACTCTTGAGCGGTTCGCCCATCCGCATGGGCTTATGAACTATAGTCGACTCAGATTCAGCGAGATCAATAACCATTTGAGCCAGCTCATTCACCGTGATAGCTTCGCCACTCCCAACATCACACACCTTACCTGCGGGAAGATCGACGTTACGCGTTGCGTCGATCGCTATGCGAGCAATATCCTCGACATGAATCAGATCCACCGTCTGTTCGCCGTCACCCCACACTTCAAGAGGCAAATCCCGCAAAGCCTGAGCAATAAAAGTTGGCAATGCCTTGCGAACGGGGAAAATCTTCTGATGCGCACCATACGCGTTGAACCATTTGAGCGTTGTCACGTGCATCCCAAAATTCAGCGCATACATGTGGCAATACCGTTCGGCGCAAAACTTACTGATGCTGTACGTGTTGAGCCAATCGTTGGGTTTGGTCGGATAGAATACTCGAGCGATCCCTAGTCGCTTGGCAACCTCCAGCGCGTTGATCATACCGTTAATGTTCGTGTCGTTTGCACGAGCGGAGTCGAACATCAGCTCACTCGTTCCAAGTAGACTTGCAACGTTATAGATCTCGTCTGCACCTTCACAAGCCTGCGCGAGAGAACCGTAGTAGCGAATATCGCCATCAACAAATACAACGTTCCGGGGTAGCAGAAATTCGGGCTTAGCGATATCGAAGACGACGACATCATGACCTTCGTTCGCCAACGCCTTTACAATGTGTTGCCCGATGAATCCGGACCCGCCAGTTACAATACAGCGCATGTGACTACCTCTTCTGTGTTGTGGTTATTGGAGAAAAGAAAGACTGTCCTTACCCATGTGGAACAACAGATCGAGAATCGACAGATTTGCTTCAAATGGAACGTCTCTGCGTTGCAGGTAGGTAGGACAAACCCAATCCTGCCCTATCAGCGCAACGTCAGCTGCATTCCATTGATCAGCACGCAAGTAATTCTCGATCGCCCAGCGCCCACACAGATATTCATTGCCGCCAACAGCCTTGACGAGATTCAGCATCCACGTTGATGCATCTTCGCCATGCCGATGGACGACTGCCCGGTCATCCACAACACACTTTGCTAGCCCGAGGTACCTCATCACCGATTGAATCGACAACATATTGAATTCAGCCAAAGTCGGGGAGTCGGCCATAATGACTCCTCGATACAACAAATACACTTCGTCAAAATACTTTGCCTTGCGATAGTTCTGTTCGATCGTCGCGAGATGCCGCTCCATCCACGGCATACCATAGTCTATGATCGCCTCGGCAACCGACACCGCTTGAGTCCCAACATGCCGCGTCGGGATCGTCAGCTTGAACCTTCGGTCCGGAAGCATGATCTCGTATCCATTGACAAAGGCATTGCTCCCCTTTGCTTGTCGACGGATGAATTGCGCCGTGGTCAAATGAACGAGCGTGTCGGATTGAACGATTCTGTTCCAGAGATACAGGGTAGGAAACGGACAGGGCTGATTGATCATCACGAGCATGATCGGTCCTCCCCAAATACGCGGTACCACGTTTCTATGAAATCTTCGGCAGCCAACGGACCGTTGAGCGGGAGGCAGATGTGACCACCGGCCACTTGTTTCGCAACGGGAAAATCGCCGCCAAACAAGATGTCTCGATGGACTGCAGAGGGGAGCCAAGCGCCAGCTCGTTTCAGTTTGAGCTCGATGTGAAGCGCATCGGGAACTGTAACGATAGCCTTGTAGCCGCCAGTATCAATTTCCAATTTGGCGTCAGGCATCGTAAACCCTCGGTCAGCAACCCAATTGCGATAGAAATCAAGGATCAATCTTCGATGGCAAACCTCACCGTCCAGATATTTCAGCTTCACGTTACCAACAGCCGCAGCATACTCGCTTGCGCGGAAGTTGTAGCAGTTGTCCATAACCATGACGTCACGACTATCCTTGCCTTGGTGACGAATAATCCTTGCCGTCTGATACGCCCCAAGATCGTTGAACCGGACAAAGCCGCCCTCTCCGATGGAAAGCGTCTTGGTAGCGAATAATGACCCGCAGACCGCATCCCCCTTCGTACCAGGAACCCAACCATCGGAACGACGTGTAGTACTGTATGCGTGAGAAACATCTTCAATGAATTGAACACCGTTCGCAAAACAAAAGTCCACCAGCATTTTGATGTTTCGAGGCATCAAGCCACCAGTGTAAACGAACAGCACGGCAAAGACGCGTTTGTTGAAAAGCTGTGACGTCCTGATCATTTCGACAGTCTTGTCGACGTCCATGCAATGCGACTCAGCATCAATATCAATCCCAACGGGGACACATCCAGCACGTTCAATCGCCCATTTGACCATCGGGACCGTCATGACAGGCATGAGAACGGTATTCGACGCCTTGGGATCGGCTGATTGCGCCACTAAAGATCGCAAAACCAATTCGATCGCAACGGTTCCATTCGAGACGAGCAAACTTCTCCTCGCTGCATCGCGGAAGAGAATCTGATCGATACCGGTTTCGAATTCATCCGTCTCGGGGCCAAGGATCAGTTGCGTTCCAGAGGCAACACGTTTGACACGGTCGCTGATTTCATCAACCATTTCTTTGGGTCGATAGTACATTGATCTCCTATAACATATTGATGTGATTATCCATGTCCATCAGGTTGTTCAACAGGACGTTGGAGTTGTGGAATCGGCATGGTGGACATCTATCAGTGTCGATTTCAAGGATGTCACCAACCGCACGTTTCCATATCGTTTCAAATGGCTCGGACAAATCACCAAGCTCAACGTTGGGCCGCATACAGCAAGCGACCATCTTGTTCGTATAGTACAGGACGGTACTCAGCATGGAACCGTAGCAATAGCCATAACCATACGGACGGACAACCTTTGTTGAAACCGTGATCTTCAGGTTCTTGTATGCTCGCGTGGACTTCATGATTTCATCAAACGAGAATCGCGCTGACTCTGGATCGGTAAAGTCTGGACGAATCTGAATCAAGTCGACGCCCATAACTTCACATTCATCGAAGAACACGATCATCTTTTGTTCATCATAGTTCAGCTGATGGACTACGTACCCCAACACGACACGATATGTTGCCCCGCTATTGCGCTTGAGATCGATCAACGTACGCAGATTGACAATGACCGTATCGTACACTTTGCCCCAATCTCTCCTTTCAGTCACTCCCCTGGTACGAACGTACGACGCCTTGTCGTACGCATCGAGACTGAAGCGCACATACTTCCAGTTATTCGCCAGATGGGGGAATGCGACGTGCATCAATTCGCCGCTCGTTTCAAGCCCAACTTCAAGGCCGAGCTTATTGCAAAGTTCAAAGAGATCGTCGGCGTGGCGATAGACGAGCGGTTCACCACCACCAGTAATTTGGACGGCCTTGAGTCCACGGTCAACCATGTCGGGAAGTATGCGAGCAACATCAGCGAATACTATTTGCCGTGGATTCGAGTTGCGTTCAGCTTTGTTGTAACACCACACGCAATCGTGAGGACAGAGCGACGTCGGATGAATTTCGGCGCAGACCGGATACCGTGCACCCTTCAGCAATCGATTGAAGTGAACCAATACCTTCTGATCGTGCGCAATCATTCGGCATCTTCTTTCCGTTCCTTCAAAATCCTGAACGCCTTCCAGAAACACTCAAATCCATCGGCAGGATCAAGGCGACCATACTCTTTGAACATCAGAATCTTGGTGAGGGAACCGATTTCATCTCCACCAAAGCGACGATCAACTTTGTCCCAATCCTTTGCAGCCGCAGCATCCCGGCCAACTGACGTATGCATGTCGATAGCCCACGATGGCAACGGTTCAGGAATAATCTTTTCGGCGTCATCAAAATTGTATCGCTGTTCAAGCGCCATCAATGCACGTTGGACGTTCAGACCACCCTCAACCTCCCAGAACTTGGGACATTGACAGAGGTACCAGTTGACATAGTAGATGTGGTTCCAGATGTCGGGGACCTTTCGATCAAACATCGTTTGCAAGGCAGAGGCCAGCACGACAGCTTGAGGGTCCCAGCAATCCTCACCGGCAAACACTGCCATTCGCTGAACAACGTACCAATCACCTGATTCCTGACTCATAACGTTGAGCCAGTACATCGAATCCTCAAGACGTCGCAACCTCAAAGACTTGATCCATCCAGAAGTTTCGTCTTTCGATTTCCTGCCTTTGGTCACCGCCTCTTCCTCCTGTTTCGGAACTACTTCGGCAACCTGTTCAGGTTTGAACATATCGCCAACGCCCTTGTCTTTCGCTTTGCCCATCGTCTCCCTTTGAAGGTTGTTGATTTGATTGAGTATTATGTGCCACAGATACAGTGGTATCAAATTCATACCCGTACAGTGGCCGTCCCAAATATCGCATGTCTTTCTTGATGCGTGAGAGGGGAGCCAATGCAATGATTTCTTGTACCGATTCCTTTTCTGCCAATCGAACGAATGACCAATACATGTACTTGCCAAAATTGTTCACTCGCTTGCGGAAGAAACCACTCAAAAAGGTAAGCGACGAGATATTCCGATCGTACATCAGAAAAGCAATGCCGATCTGTTCGCCGGCCATCATGTAATGCATGACCCGTAACGCACCGATACCCTGTAGATACTCAACAACGTGGACAAAGCTTTCTCGCTTGTCGTCGGCCAACAGATACGAATCAGAACCAATCCTCTCAACCGACAACTCGACTAACAGATCGATGTCGCCGTGTTCAACCGCTGTAGCGTAGCCGATATCAACACGCAGATCAAGCTCTATCGCTTGTCTCATGTCTCGACGTTCATTGCTCGTTTTGAACAGCGTCGGGTAGTATACACATGGCATCGATGCAGGCAACCGAAGATACGCCTGTTCCGTAGTATCTAGGGTCATACCGACATAGGGGGTATTGGAATACTGGATCGAAACAGGCCCGGGAATTTCCCGCACGAGATCCCAATGACATTCAGGTATCGCAAGGCTCCAGCCTTCCGACCAAAACTGACCAACAACTTCAAGATTGCCTTTCCAACGACACAACGGAACGATGGAAGTCCCCGCAGCCGTCTTAACGATATGGGCGTGAACGTCATGGAATGAATCGTTGAGCGTCGACATTTTGAAGCCGATTGTATTGACAATTCGATGGGGTCGACGAATGACATCATGATTCTCAACAATCCATTTACGATCCTCAATAACGCTAACTTGCATGACGTTCACTCAAGAAGCCGTGTTCAACCAAAAATGGCCGCATCCCTTCGAACGAAAGCCCGACGTCGTCGCGATACACCATATCCTTAAACGAAATCTTCTCTGCATTATCGTAACATTCACGACGAGCAGCTTCAACAGTTTTGCCAACTCCCGTTACCGTCATGACCCACGCTTCATCAGTAACAAGTGTATCGCCGTCCCAAATGGCGCCATCGCAGGTGTTGTGGCAAGTCAAATCATCGATACCACGGATAGGAGAACCAAGACTGCAGATGTCTTCGTAGATCTGATGGTAGGGATAGCCGCACACAACCAAGACAACACCAACGGCAAAGTCGGTTGAATGATACAATAGGCTCGGATCGGCTTCGCCCTTTGCAACACTCAACAGAAATTCTCCGTAGTGCGTTTGCTGTTCACCATTCCCCTTCAATAGGGCAGTCATGATGTCGGTTTGCGGTACACCGTACCGGCACGTGAACTCAAGGGGAAACGCATCGCCATTGTGGTCGATAATCGTGTTGATGTCAATGAACCCACGATAGTCTTTGAGCAACGTCACGGCCGTGGGAGAGTGAAGCAACGAATCGAACAAATCCTGGCATTGCTCTGTTGGATCGTACCAAACGAGCGTCCCCATCTCGGGCGTCAACACGCCGCGATTGCCACGCCACAAATGCTTGTGCTCGTTGGTAGCTACCGTCTGGATGAACCTATGGCCGTCCCAATACATTGCCATCGAAACTTCATACCCCCGAATCTTCTCCTCGATAACAACCTCGCCCTCGGGCAACTTCTTGAGAATGTGGATCGCGTCGCGTGGGTCGTCCCACACCGTTG
>CAYJNF010000063.1:9200-12024 GCA_964370915.1 uncultured Chitinophagales bacterium | reverse complement strand
GTCTTATTCATCAACCCATCTATCATATGTTCAACCGCTGGGTTGAAGATGGATTGCTGAATGTTCTGGGCGAAGAGGGAATTGGCTGCATTGCGTTCTCGCCACTTGCGCAAGGACTCTTGACGGATCGATATCTGAAAGGAATTCCCGACGATTCCCGCGCAAGCAAGCCACATGGATTTCTGAAAGCAGATCAGATCACCGAAGACAAAATCGCCAAGGTGCGGGCGCTCAACGAGATTGCGAGGCGGCGAAATCAGTCGCTTGCCCAGCTTGCCATTGCCTGGGTCTTACGCCATCCGACCATGACATCGGCGTTGATAGGTGCAAGCAAAGTGAGTCAGGTTGAAGATTGTGTCGCAACGTTAGGCAATTTGAGTTTTTCTGAAGAAGAACGTTCCTCAATTGATGCTGTGCTGAGATCCTGATCGCCATAACAGTATATCCGCACCGTGTCCGGAGAGTTCACTCGGCGTGCGAAACCTCGTTCATTGAATCATGACCAATGTTTGTATTTATGATGCCGCTGCCGATGCGTGGCTGCGATGCGATCGACTCATCGACGTCATCGCCACTTCCGCCGTTGATGATGTTGTCGCGGCGCTTGCCCGCGTCGAATCAACTGTTGCAGAAGGAAAATGTTGGGCGGTTGGTTTCCTGAGCTATGAGGCCTCACCTGCATTTGATCCGGGGCTGCGCGTCCGCCTGGCTGATTCGTCATTTCCTCTCCTCTGGTTTGCACTCTTCGAAAAATGTGAATCGTTTCAACTCCCACCCTCAAACTCATCGTGCAACCTGAACTGGACTCCAACAGTATCCCGCGACGAATTCGAATCATGCATTGCCCGCATTCGTCACCACATCGCCGAAGGCGACACATATCAAGTCAACTACAGCTTTCGCCTTCAAGCGAAGGTTGCCGGTAATCCTGTCGACTTGTTTTTGCAGCTCGCGTACGCCCAGCCGTCGAACCATGGCGCGTTCATCGAAACCGATGATTTTGCAATCTGCTCTGCATCTCCTGAACTGTTCTTTTCTCTTGACTGCGACCGAATTGTAAGCCGACCGATGAAAGGAACCGCACGTCGTGGGTTGACGTTGAAGGCGGACAAAGACATTGCGGAAGCCTTGCGTCACTCGGAGAAGAATCGAGCCGAGAATCTCATGATTGTGGATATGATCAGAAACGATATGGGTCGCATTGCACAAGTGGACTCGGTGCGCGTTCCTTCGCTGTTTGATCTGGAACGATATCCAACCGTCTGGCAGATGACCTCGACCGTTGAAGCGAAGACGGACGCCTCGATATCCGAAATCATGAAGGCAATGTTCCCGTGCGCATCGATTACGGGCGCCCCGAAAAGAAGCACGATGGAAATCATCGCAGGACTGGAGTCTACTCCCCGGAAAATCTACACCGGCGCAATCGGGTTCATGGCGCCGGACCAGAGAGCGCAGTTCAATGTCGCCATCAGGACTGTTCTCATCGACAGGTCCAAAGGAATCGCGGAGTATGGTGTCGGAGGCGGAATCGTGTGGGATTCAACTCCCGAAGGGGAGTACGAGGAGTGCCTGACAAAAGCTCGCGTGCTCACCGCGGAGCGACCGCAGTTCGAGTTGTTTGAAACGATGCTGTTTACGCAGCAAGAAGGTTTCTTTTTGTTGGATGAACATCTTGCCCGTTTGAAGGACTCCGCGACGTATTTCGATCTTCCGCTGGATGAGCCGCTTCTGATACGAATGCTCAAGTCGCTGCAAACCGACCTGCGTCGGTTCGCCGACGATCAGAGAGTTCGGCTGGTGGTACATGCCGACGGAAAGCCGACATTTGCCATCGCGACAGTCGACAAGCAAGCGATGACGTTGCCCGTTCGCGTTCGTCTTGCCACAACTGCTGTTGACTCGCAGAATCCGTTTCTCTATCATAAGACCACGCATCGCAAAATGTACAGTGATGCACTGACTTCGGCAGAGAAGTGTGATGATGTGCTCCTCTGGAACGAACGAGGCGAGATCACCGAGTCTACTATTGCCAACGTTGTTGTTGAGATAGAAAATACTCTGTACACGCCGCCGATTGAATGTGGCCTTCTAGCTGGAATATTCAGATCAAGTTTGTTGGAAGAGGGAGCGATCAAAGAACGGGTTATCATGAAGGAGGAACTGAGGAAAGCACGGCGAATCTTCCTCATCAACTCGGTGAGGAAGTGGCGCGAAGCAGATATCGTTTCGTAAGTATTTGGAGAGTGCATTTTGATAATAACGCCAGCGCGAGCGGACGACCACCCAGCGCTCATCAAACTCATCAAGATGCTTCTTGTGGAATTGGGTGATGAGGCGTCCGACATCGACAACATAAACGACGCCTATCTCATCAAGCAACTCTTCACAAATGCGAGCAAGCACTTTGCCTATGTTGCCCGCGACGAATCTGATTGTATCGTGGGAATGATCACCGTTGCGGAAGCATTTGCGGTTTATGCAGGCGGACACTATGGCGTTATCAATGAAATGTACGTGATCCCGGAGTGCCGCTCGCAGAAGATCGGGCGGCAACTGCTGGACGAAGTGAAGAAGCTCGCGATGCGGAAGAAGTGGAACCGCATTGATGTCACGGCGCCGACCGAAGAACGGTGGCAACGCACGGTGAAGTTCTACGAGACGCAAGGATTTGTGTACGCCGGCCCGAAACTGAAATACAATCTCCCATAACTACTCGTATGTCGACGCTTCTCTGGCTTCTTGCTATCGTGGTTATTGTTGTCGGCGTCGCCGGGCCGGTGATTAACACCATCCCCGGAACCTGGGGACGATTTATCGGGCT
>CAYJNF010000063.1:0-9190 GCA_964370915.1 uncultured Chitinophagales bacterium | reverse complement strand
GGGTTGCACTGACGGTTCTTGCGCTGATGACCCTGGGATCGTTTGGCATTGATTTCTATACGACGAGTCTTGGGGCGAAAAAAGTCGGCGCCAGCAAAATGGCAATCGTTGGTGCTGCGGTGGGAACTGTTATCGGCATCTTCTTTGGATTTGTCGGGCTGATTGTTGGTCCGTTTGCCGGAGCGTTCCTCGGCGAGTTGTTGGTGCGCAAAGATCTCAAGCAGGCGGGCAAGGCTGGCGCAGGGACGTGGCTTGGCATCGCCATTGGCATGGCAGCAAAGATTGCACTTGTGTTCGCGATGATCGGCATTTTTGTTCTTTCATATATCATCTAACAACTCTCAAAACATCGGAGGCAACATCATGGCCAAGCAGGTTTACCTCCTTGTTGGCACAAAAAAGGGTGCGTTCATTCTCACCAGCAATGTCAGTCGCAAGAAGTGGGCACTGAAAGGGCCGCTGCTGAAGGGTGGTGAAGTGAACGATATCATGCTCGATACGCGTACCAAGCCAACAATGTATGCAGCAGTGACGTCATACTGGTGGGGGACGAATGTTCATGTCAGCAAGAACTTCGGAAAAAGTTGGGAACAATCTGAAGGCGTGAAGTTTGAGAAGGATTCGGGGAAGACCGTAGCGAAAGTCTGGTGTGTCAAACCCGGTCGGAAGAGTGAAACGAATGTGCTCTACGCGGGCGTTGATCCGGGAGCGTTATTCGTTTCGAGCGATCGCGGGAAGAGTTGGAGCGAGGTGAAATCGCTGACCGGCCATCCGACGCGGGAAAAGTGGTCACCCGGGGCGGGTGGATTGATGGTGCACAGTATTGCCGTTCATCCTGTGGACGCAAAGAAAATGTTTGTCGGAATTTCCGCAGCGGGGGTTTTTGCGACGGAAGACGTCCTTATCACCTGGGAGCCGCGAAACAAAAATGTGCGTGCGGATTTTCATCCTGACAAGTTTCCGCCCGTCGGACAGTGCGTTCATCATCTTGAGCTTCATCCCGAAGAGCCGGACACATTATATCAACAAAACCATTGCGGCGTGTACCGGAGCGACAATCAGGGAAAGGAATGGATTGACATTTCGGAAGGCCTTCCGTCACGTTTCGGTTTTCCGATACAGATACATCCGCATGATCCCGATACTGTGTACGTCATCCCGGAAGAAGGCGCGGAGTTTCGCGCAGTAACGAAAGGAGAGATGGCGGTGTATCAAAGCAGGAATCGCGGGAAGAGTTGGAAGAAACTTTCGAACGGTTTGCCGAAGAAGAATGCATTTCTACAGATCCATCGCCAGGCAATGACGATGGATTCGCTCGACAACACGGGGATCTACGTCGGGACAAGCTCGGGGCAAATCTTCTACAGCCGCGACGCGGGAAAGAGCTGGGATACGTTGATTGACTATTTGCCGGCGATTTACTCGGTGAGTGCGGCGGTTGTCTGAACTAATTTCTGTTAACACTCGAATACGAGACAAGCACTATCAATCACTCAACAATACATATAACTCAACGAAAGGAAACCGCAACATGAAACGCAACGCAACGGCTGTTTGGAATGGATCGGGCAAGGAAGGGAAAGGGGTCTTTTCCACGCAAAGCGGATTTCTCAAAAACCTGTCATACACATACGCCACGCGTTTTGAAAATGCTGTCGGCACCAACCCCGATGAATTGGTCGCGGCTGCGCATGCGGGCTGCTTTGCAATGAAACTGAGCTTTGTTCTGGGCAACGCGGGATTCACACCCGACTCACTCAATGTCACCTGCACCGTCAATCTTGATCAGGGTGCAATCATCGAAAGTCATCTTGATCTGAAAGCAAAAGTCCCCGGCATTACCGCCGAAAAGTTTGCCGAATGCGCGAACGAGGCAAAGGCTACGTGCCCGATTTCAAAATCGCTGACAGCTAAGATCACGCTTGACGCTAAGCTGGAGGCGTAACAGGGGACGTAAAATCCGGCAGCATGAGCCTCGGTGATCTGTGGATTGGCCGAGGCTCATGTGCATTCTTGGAGGCTACCATGAACAAGATTAATGTGAACGACAAATTCAACCTGTTCAACGAGCACTGGCAGCCGAAGGTGATTGCCGAGCTGAATGGTCAGGCTGTAAAGCTGGCGAAGGTGAAGGGGGAATTTATCTGGCATCATCATGACAACGAAGACGAGTTGTTCTTTGTGGTGAAGGGTCAACTCACGATGAAGTTTCGTGACAAAGATGTCTCACTCACTGCAGGCGAGATGATCGTTGTGCCGAAGGGAGTTGAACACATGCCGGTCGCGGATGACGAGGTGTGGCTCATGCTCTTTGAACCGAAACAGACCCTCAACACGGGGAATGTGGAAAACGAACGAACTGTCGAAGAACCCGAAAGGATCTGACAGCGATCTTGAACTGTTTTTTTTCCTTTGCTGTTGTGCGCAGCTCCCCCCAAAGTGACCCTGATGCAAACTGTTTTGCTGCGCCTTTCGTATAGTATGATAGTAAATAAAGAGAAGGAGAACGGGCAATGAAAGCGTGGATGGTTGTAACGATTCTGGCACTATTTAGTACGACTGCAGCGTTGCAGTCGGGAGCGCCCAAACTGAAACTATTCTCGGCTGAAAAGAAAGGATACGTTATGGAAGAACGAGTGGTGAAGAGTGACGCTGAATGGAAGAAGCAACTCAGCCCGTTGCAGTTTGACGTGACGAGGAAGAAGGGGACCGAGCGTGCATTCTCCGGCGAGTACTGGAATAATCACGATACAGGTGTGTACCAATGCATTTGCTGCGGAACAGATTTGTTCAGCTCCGATACGAAATTTGAATCGGGAACGGGGTGGCCGAGTTTCTGGCAGCCGATTGCAAAAGAAAATGTGAAGGAAGAGACGGACAAGAGTCTCTTCATGACACGGACTGAAGTTCTCTGTGCTCGCTGCGACGCGCATCTTGGCCATGTGTTTGACGATGGGCCTAAAGCCCTACCTGACGGCAGGCAGGCGACGGGACTTCGGTATTGCATGAACTCCGCGTCGCTAAAGTTTGCAAAATCGGAGAAGTAATTTCAAAGAAAAGAACTTCAGAAAACATCCACGAATTACTCGATTCTTTCCGCGCCACTCCGTATCTTGCTGAGTGGCGTTCTCTTTTCTCATCGAGTCAGAATGGATATTACCCTCAAACTTATCAACCAGATTGCACCACCTGAAGTAGTTGCGCGCGGGCGGGCGTACTTTCACGATGGACGAGTGCAACTCGAAACGGTCAGCGAGAACATTGTTCGCGCATCCGTTGATGGGTCCGACATCTACACTGTCGAGCTTCACGGCGACGCCTCGGGGTTCGAGGCGACATGTACCTGCCCGTTTCAGTGGGATGGAAAATGCAAACATATCGTCGCAACGATGCTGGCAACTCTCTACAGCAATGCCAAGGTCGAATACTCGCCGTTGCAAGCCGAACAAAATAGACGCGAGGAACGGGCGACCACGTGGGTACGCGACATTCAGAAGTTGATTGCGCCGTCGGAATCGGAGCCACGCCAGGAGAAACTCGATGGCGCGTGGCGGCTCGTGTACAGTCTGAAGATTGCCGACAAGCGCCGCTATCTCCATCCCATCAAACTCAAGATCACCAGGGATGGGCAGGACGGGCAAGCATCGCTCCTGAAGCGCTATGATCTTTTTAGCGACCCACACTTCGATTTCCTTGACCGCATTATCATCGAGCATACTGCAGACGGCTTCTTCAATTTTATTCCCAACAATTCAGCGGACGAATTTCCCGATCATGAGGACGGCGATCATTCGTGGGGGACGAATGATACGATCATGGGCGACGTGCTGAGTCTGTTGGTCGATAAGGAACTGTACCTTGCACGTCAGACGAACTACACATTTCGACGTCTGCATGTGTATGACGAACCCGCATACGTGAAGCTTGGCATCAGTGAAACGGAAGATGGCAGTCTGCTACTCCAGCCTGAACTTGAATGGCAGGGAAAGATCCAGCCGCTGCCGGTTGACGCTGCTGTACTTTCCATCGATACGCTCTGGGTGTTGTTCGACAACAATATTGTGCGACTGGCCGAGATCAGTGCAGCCGATTTTGCCGTCATGATGAATGTGCGCGACAACGTTCTGATTCCCCCAACAGATCGCACCGAGTTCATGGGCGAAGCTCTGCCGCGGCTTGTGAAACGCTTCAAGGTTCGTTCCGACCTGTCGTCCATCAAGGCGATTGAAGCAGAGCCGCGACCCAGAGTCTACTTGAGTGAGTACAATGACAAGTTGAACATTCAACTCCGCTTCTTGTACGACACGGTGGAAGTGCCCGAGCTTTCCACCAGCGCCATCGACCAGCAGGCGTCATCGCAGGAATTGATTTCAGATGGCAACAGTTTTGTGTACGTGCACAGAAAGCTCGACCCCGAATCAAACGCGAACCGGCGGCTGCTTGATTCGATGCTGCATTCGTATCTGCGTAACGATGGCACCCGGCATTATTTTCCGAGTATCAATCCGCTGGAATGGCTCCTGTCGAAGCTTCCGACATTGCAGAATCACGGATTTGAGGTCTTCGGACAGGAGAATCTGAAGAAACATCGCTTGCGGTCTGAGCGTCCGCGCATTGGCGTGCACGTTGCCTCGGGCATCGATTGGTTCGATCTTGCCGTAGATGTGAAGTTTGATGGCGGCAGCGTTTCGTTCCGGTCGTTTGTTGACGCGATCAAGCAGAACGAGCAGTTCGTCAAACTCGATGACGGAACGTTCGGCGTGCTGCCGACTCAATGGGTGAAGAAATTCCGTCGGGCGATTGCGCTGGGCGAGACGGAAGACAAGGCATTCAGACTCTCCCGCACACATATTGGCTTGTTGAGTGACCTGACTGAAGGAGCGGATGAATACCGCAGTGACGAGAGATTTGAAGAATTGCGGTCACGACTTGAGTCGTTCACATCAATCGGCGAGCATGTTTTGCCTGCGTCGTTTGCTGGTGAGTTGCGCCCGTATCAGAAGTCGGGATATGACTGGCTCCACTTCCTGCGGGAGTTTGGCGTGGGAGGCATTCTTGCCGATGACATGGGACTTGGGAAAACGGTCCAGGCACTCGCGCTGCTGCAGAATGTTCACGATAATGGAAAGCAACTGCCGAGCCTGATTGTGGTCCCGACTTCGCCGTTGTTCAACTGGCAAAAAGAAATCGAACGGTTCACGCCAAAGCTCCGCTCACTCATTTATGTGGGCAATGATCGCAAACGTTTTCAGGAATCATTTGATGATTATGATGTGATCGTAACGAGCTACGGCATTATGCGTCGGGACATTGATTTCCTGAAGAAGCGTGAGTTCCTGTATGTCATCCTCGATGAATCGCAGAACATCAAGAATCCGGTTTCGGTGAACGCACAAGCCGTGCGGATGCTCAAGGCGCATCACCGGCTGGCGCTCTCGGGCACGCCGGTCGAGAACAGCTTGAACGAGCTCTGGTCGCAGTTTGCATTTCTCAATCCCGGAATGCTCGGCAGCGAGCGCACGTTTTCCGAGAACTTCGCCAAACCAATCCAGCGCTTTGCCGATGAACAATCCTCCAAAGCGCTGCGGCAGCTCATCTTCCCGTTTATTCTCCGGCGCACGAAAGAGCTGGTTGCAACCGAGCTTCCGCCGAAAGTGGAATCGACGGTGTATTGCGACATGGATCCCGATCAGAAGAGGGCATATGAGTATTGGCGGCAGTACTACCGCGAGTCCATTCTCAAGAGCATTGAGACGGAAGGATTTCAAAAGAGTAAGATCAAAGTGTTGGAAGGGCTGATGCGTTTGCGGCAAGTCTGCTGTCATCCGAAATTGGTTGACGCAAACTACCGCGGTTCGGCAGGCAAGTTTGAAGTGTTTGCGGAAATGCTTGGCGATGTTCTGGCCGAAGGGCACAAGGTTCTTGTCTTCTCCCAATTCGTCAAGATGTTGCACGTGATACGCGATCATTGCGATGAGCAAAAGATTCTGTATGAATATCTGGATGGAAGCACAACTAACCGCAGGCAGCGTGTCGAGCGATTCCAATCCGATGAAAGTGTGAAACTCTTTCTGATCAGTTTGAAAGCGGGAGGCACAGGATTGAATCTGACCGCGGCTGACTACGTGATTCATTACGATCCATGGTGGAATCCGGCAGTGGAGATGCAGGCAACGGACCGGACGCATCGCATCGGTCAAACGAAGCAGGTGTTTGCGTATAAGCTGATTACGCGCGAAAGTGTCGAGGAAAAAGTCCTCGCATTGCAGGAGAGGAAGCAAGCCTTGGTGAAGAACATCATCACCACCGACAGCGGATTCATGAAGTCATTGTCGAAAGAAGATGTCGAAGCGCTGTTCAGTTGATGCACGCCGGGCTTGTGGTTCGTTGCTTGTCTCGCGTTGAATGGCTACATTGCTCCGTGCAAACGGAAAACTGTCTCTGCCTCATGAAGAGAAAAGTGAAAAACTATCTGAACTACCATTACCCGGTTCGCATCATACGAGAACCGGATGGAATGTACTGTGCTGAAGTTGACGAGGTCAAAGGGCTGTGCGCGTATGGCAAGACTCCAGTAGAAGCACTGAATGAACTTGAGGGTGTAAAAGAAGCAGCTTTTGGACTCATGTTATCTCAAGGGCAAGCCCCCCCTGTTCCTAAAGTCAAATTAGAAATCCCCGAGAACGTCTTCCGAAGAATCAGCAATAAAAGAGTGCTTAAGCAGTATGTGAAAGCTTGACGGCGCACATGAAAATCTACACGAAGACAGGTGACAAAGGAGATACGTCGTTATTTGGCGGGCAGCGCGTTCCCAAAGACGCACTCCGCATTGAAGCATACGGAACAGTTGATGAGCTGAACTCCCTTCTGGGCATTGTCCGCGCTGACAACAAGCATCAGGAAATAGACGAAGTGCTCGACCGGGTACAAAGTGAATTGTTTGAGCTTGGCGCCGATCTTGCCACGCCTCGCTCCGTGACGACGAAGCATGTCAAACGCATTGAGCCACGAACTTCTCTCCATCTTGAAAAGACCATTGATCAGTTGGAAGGGCATCTTAAACCACTGAGAACGTTTATTCTCCCCGGCGGATCACCCGTCGCAGCCCGGCTGCACTTTGCGCGAACCATCTGTCGACGCGCCGAACGAGTGGCGGTCCGACTCTCCCGTAACGAAGATATTGGCGATGGCATTATGGTCTACCTCAACCGGCTCTCCGACCTGTTGTTCGTGCTCGCACGGTATGCAAACCACGAAGCCGGGATTGCTGAAACGAAATGGAAGATGTAACCGACACCCGCCAATGATTCTCCTTCTGCTGATTCTCATTCTTATTGTTCCTTCGTACTCGCAGAGCAAAGAGTTCTCGCAGGAGAATGCAACGGCTGTTCTGAAGACCCTTGTTCTGGATATCGGTCCGCGGCCAATGGGATCACCTGCCGAACAACGTGCGATGAACTTTGCCGTAGCCAAATTCAAAGAGTACGGCTGCGATACGAGTTACGTTCTTCAGATGACGGTCGCGGAAGGTGTGAACACGAAAAGCGGCGTTGCGGTCGGAGTGAAGAAGGGCCGAACCCGCGACGGCGCGCAGGCAGGTCGCATCATCGTCATCGGTGGACACATTGACTCATCGGGTCCGGATGTGCCGGGAGCGAATGACGACGGGTCGGGAACCGCGTGCGTGATTGAGCTTGCCCGCGTTCTGTGTCAGCGCGAGAATGAGTCGACTGTCTATTTTTGTTGTTGGGGTGGAGAAGAACAGGGGCTTGAAGGCTCGAAATTTTTTGTCGAGAATTTCAAGGAGATCGACAGCGTCGCACTCATGCTGCAAATCGACATGGCCGATGGTGCCGGCAATCTGCAGGCCGACCCCGATGGCAGCGAGACCAGCGCGCCATCGTGGCTCGTGGAGTCGGCGTTCGAGATCTTCTATGATGACCTTCATGCAGAAGGATTGATCTATCCGACCGAAGATGCAACACTGAACCTTGCGAGTGGCGGCTCGTGGGGCTCCGATCATATTCCCTTTATCGACAAGGGAATTCCGGCAATTGATTTCACTAGTGATCCGGCATATCCGATTCATACCGCACAGGACAGCTGGGAGAACTTCACACCGGCCGGTTTGAAGCGAACCGGTGATTTGATCGTGAGATTGTTTGAGAAGTACGATCGGGGTGTTCCATCACGCACAACTGAACGGTATCAGTTGCTCCAGGTTGGCTCGCGCCTTGTGTTCGTTCCGTATGGTGTTCTTTGGACGTTCATTGTTATCTCGGTTGCCTCCGGTATTATCGCGTTCGTCATCGCACGCCGTCGTCGTCTGCTTGTCGATCCGGCAACAAAAGTGAGATGGTCACGCTTCAAGCTTCTTCTCGCTGCACTCGTCATCCAAACATTCATTTGGGTGTCCGAGTCGATTGTTGGTATGGTGACGGGGTATCGGTTTCCGTGGGTCAACAATCAAACAGGCTTCGAAATTCTTGGCACCCTTGCAGGAGCGCTCGGACTCTGGTTTGTATTGCAGGCAATTCGGCCGTATCGGTTGAGTGACGATGCCTACGCGTTTGTGCTGCTTGCATTAGCACCGATTGTCATTGCAGCCATCCTTGCTTCGATTGTTACTCCTGAGTTGGGAATATATCTTGCGGCATCGCTGCTCATGTTCTCGTTCGCCCTGATGGTGCGGCGACCGATACTGAAGCTTCTGTTGTTTGCGCTTTCGTTTGCTGTTGCCTACAACCTTGTCTTCTTCGACGGACTCGCGTTGTTCCAACGAATCTACGCCAACAATCAGATGTCGAAGTGGTGGCAGGAAGCGCTTGTCCATGTTGCCTTCATCATGGCGCTTGCGGCGATCTCGCTTCCGTTCATGCACGGATTTGCGGCTGTGTACCGCGGCTCAGGAAAAGATCTGTTGTGGTTGAAGAAGTTCAGAGGGAAAACCGGTTTGGCCATTGCGACTGTCGCGTGTGTTGTCGTGTGCGCATACCTCTCGACCCGGCCAGTGTACGACAAGAAGTGGTATAACACGGTGAGGGTGGAGCATAAGTATGAACTTGGTGCAGATACGAATGCTGTTGAGATCAAAGGCTCTGAGTATTTCGATGGACTCACAGGGAGAATAAACGGGCGCGACACCACGCTCACGGGAAGAACAAACTTTGCATCTCTCCCTTTTCTGAAA
>CAYJNF010000062.1:0-12051 GCA_964370915.1 uncultured Chitinophagales bacterium | reverse complement strand
TTCGAGCATATCTCCCCCGAAGCTGTCTGTTTGGTTATCGGCTTTCTGGACTGTATTCCTCATGCTCTTGATCAGATATCCAACGAACACCGACTCGAACTCACGAACCGCCTTTTCCAGCTTGAGTTTTTGCGCCGGATCAAGCTTCCCGGCTTTGGATGCCGCCGGTTTCAGAGATGTGATGGTTTGATCAATGTTCATCTTCGCCTCAGATTATCACCAACTCAGCCTTCAGTGCACCAGCCTCTTTCAGAGCCTGGAATATCGCGATGATGTCGCGAGATGTTACCTTCAGTGCGTTGAGCGCCTTGGCAACGTCCTGGACCGTTGCAGCGCCATCAATGGCAACGACAACAGATGAGTCAATCTGCGCGGACACCGAAGTCAATTGCGTGACCATAGTCTGACCTTGTGAAAACGCGTTCGGTTGGGAGACCATGGGCGTTGATTGAATGTCGATATTCAAACCACCGTGTGAAATTGCCACCGGCAGAAGACTGACTGATCCTCCAACGATGATCGTTCCGGTCTTTTCGTTGATGACAACTTTTGCCGCGACGTCGGGATTGACTTCGAGAAGCTCCACGACCGATATGAACTCGACCAGACGGCCATCCCTTCGATACTCATCGGGCACGGTGAGCGACACGGTTGATCCATCGTTAGCGAGCGCAATGCGGCTGCCGAACTTTGTATTCACCTGTTCAGCAATTCTATTTGCTGTTGTGAAGTCTGCCTGCGTAAGAACAACTGCAATCGTCGAGTCCTTCGTGATATCTGTACCTGACGAACGCTCCAGAATCGCTCCACCGGGAATTCTTCCTGCAGCAGTATGGTTCCGGCGAACTTCGTTCCCATTCTGACGGACACTCATTCCACCGACGGAAATTGCTCCTTGCGCCATTGCGTAGACCGCGCCGTCAATTCCCGAAAGCGGCGTCATCAGAAGTGTTCCGCCGGCAAGGTTTGTTGCATCCCCCATGGACGAGACCGTAATGTCGATAACGCCGCCTTCCTTGGCAAAGCTCGGAACGGTCGCAGTGACCATCACCGCTGCGACGTTGCGCAGACGAAGGTCGGCCTGAGGTACCGTGATGCCGAATCGCTTCAGCATGCTCGTCACCGATTGCAGCGTGAACGTTGATCGCTGTGTATCACCCGTGCCGCTCAATCCCACCACCAAACCATACCCAATCACTTGCTTGCCCCGAACTCCCTGCAAGTACGCGATGTCCTTGATTCTCGTGGCAGGCCGCACACTTCCGGCTACCGCAAGGAGCACAAACACTATCGCAAGAGCTTTCTTTACTGTCATGGTCAAATCCTTTCAGAACAGCCAGTGAAAAACTTTTGTAAGCCAGCCGGGTTCCTGGACCTTTGTGATGCTTCCATCGCCCTGCACAACAATCTTTGCATCTGAAATATTGAATGAGTACACCGAGTTGTCTGCCATAATATCCGAGGGACGCACGACGCCAGAGACCATAATGATCTGCTCTTCACCATTAACGGTAATCGAGCGGCTGCCATTGATGACGAGGTTGCCATTCGTCAGGACGGAATCGACATGAGCCGAAAGTTTCGCACGCACCGAACCGCGGTTGGATGTTGAACCTTCGCCCTTGAACTGATTGCCGGTTCCCACGCCGCCACTGATATCCGTGCCGGATCCGGTTCCTGTCGAGACGTTGGCGCCGATGGAGATATCGCTCCCGCGTGATGTCGACGTCTTCGCATCATTCACCGCGCTGGAACTCTCAAGGATCAGCACGGTGATCGCATCGCCAACACGGTTTGCCTTTTGATCGGCAAAAAGGGACCGGCCAAGATTCTCACGCATATCCTGTGCGCATGCACTCCCTGCAAGCACGAGCACCATCAACAACATTCTTTTCATGAAGCACCTCTCTAGTTTTGCGCTAACAACTCTACTGTGTTTTCATCTACAACACGGGCCTTCAATCGATCGCCGCGCCCATCTTTCTGAACTGATACGATGTCTCCATGCCCGCCGCTTTCCCGGACGATGGCTCGTGTCTTGATCGTAACACTGCTTGCCCTTACGATCAGTGTCACGGATTTGCCCGGACCCACAACGGGGATCGACTCAAACATACTCCGGGTCAACACTTCACCGCGGCGAATGATCTTCTTTGAACGTTTTCCTTTCAATGATGTCTGATCACAGACAACGTCAACGGGAAGATTCGTTGTTTCTCCGGAGGTGAGCGTGACAACGAGCGATTCGTTCGACTGATTCTTTTCGATAGTCTGTGCCGCAGTCAGCACGCTCCCGAATGTTCTGATTCTGGCGGAAACAAGGAATGTGTGCTCGACCCGGTCGTCCACAAACACCTCAATCGGAAGCAGCACGCTGCCACGCAACTTCATTCCGGGATTCGACACAACCTGCAAACGCCCGTGTTCGGGAATATTCATCAGTCTGGTCGGCATACTGCGATACTCAATCGTGTATCGTTCCTGCGATTCCTTCAATGCCGTCTGGACGAATGTCTCGACGACGTCGCGAATCTCCTTCCCTTCAACGTTCCTTGTTGGTCCGCCGATAGTCATGAGCACAAGAGCAAGTATGGTTGCGAATACTGCCACGACATTACCTCTTATCGTTTGAGATTGTTGGCCATCTGGAGCATGTCTTCAACCGTCTTGATTGTCTTGGAGTTGATCTCGTATGCTCGCTGCGCGACGATCATGCTCACCATCTCTTCCACAACATCAACATTCGAAGATTCGAGAAAGCCCTGCTGAATCTCACCAAATCCTTCAATTCCGGCTGTACCAACAATCGGCGCACCCGACGCAGGCGTCTCCGTGAAGAGATTGTTGCCAATAGCCTTAAGACCGCCCACGTTCACGAATCTCGCCAACTCAAGCTGACCGATCCGGGCCGGAGTATCACCACTGGTTTCACTTGCCTCAATCACGCCATCGCGACTCACCGTAAGGTTCTTTGATTCACTGGTGATCGACACGCCGGTATCGAGAACGTATCCCTGTGACGTCACGATCGTTCCATCGGCTGAAAGCTTGAACGAGCCGTCACGCGTATACGCGATCGTTCCATCAGGCCTGCGGATCTGGAAAAAGCCTTCCCCGACAATTGCCAGATCGAACGGATTCGTTGTCGATTGCACATCTCCCTGGGCAAACGACTTTTGAACCGCGGTGGGAACCGCACCGGTTCCGACCTGGATCTCATTGGTCTCCCGCATTGCATTGTTCGTCGCGCCCCCGCTGGATTTGATCGTCTGATACATCAAGTCCTGAAACTCAGGGCGGGATTTTTTGAATCCCGTAGTATTCACGTTGGCCAGGTTATGTGCGATAGTATCAACGTTCAGTTGCTGTGCCATCATGCCGGCGGCTGCTGTGCGTAGTGCTCTGTTCATCTCTCCCCCTTATAGGTCATTACTAAAATTTACCGACTTCAAACGCCCGTTCGAGTGTCGCGTCCTGCGACGCAATTGCTTTTTGGTTAGACTCGAAGTTGCGCGTAATCTCAATCATCTCAATCATCTCTGCGATGCCGTCGACGTTGGACTCCTCGAGGAATCCTTGCCGGATTGTCGGCAGGTCCAGGTCTGTCAACCCTGCGTCGACACCTTTGTCAACGCGAAAGAGTGCGTCGCCGGATTTGCGCAACTTCGTTTCGTCCGCAAACTCCACAACGCGCAACTCCCCGATCATGTTCTTGTCCATCATAATCTCACCCGCCTGGTTGATCGCGACATCACCATGCACGACCCGTTGGACGTCGGGAAATTTGATCCGACCTTCCTTGCCCACTACCGGAAACCCATCGTGTGTCACGAGGGTGCCGTCAAGTGAAAGCGTGAAGTTGCCATTCCGTGTGTATCGTTCCCCCTCCGGCGTTTGCACAACGAAGTATCCGTTGCTCTGCAGCGCCACATCGAGTGGGTTTCCAGTTTGGGCAAGAGAACCATCGGCAAAGTCGGTCGTTCGAACCACATTCACGCGCGAAGACAGGTCGCCGGCATTCGCAGATGGCGCAACGCCTGCGTCGTTCATCATTTCCACAAACATCGCGTCCTTTTTGAAGCCGGTCGTGTTGATGTTGGCGAGGTTGTTGGCAATGACTTCCATGCGCACCAACATAGGCGGCATGCCATTACTCGATGAGTACAAGCCTTTGATCATGTGAGACGTTCCTTTCGCATTTGTTGCTGCTGCACTCGCCGAAGCGCCAGTGCAAGATTCAGTTCCCCTACACTTGAAACCGTTCCCAGTTCCTTTGATCGAGAATCAAGCTGGCCAATCGTTTCCTCCCAGGAAAAATCCTTGCTTTTGCGCTCAAGATTCTTGGCCAGTTGCAGTTCACCTTGTCCTCGCTTCAACTTCCTTGCTATTGCGAGAGTCACATCGGCCGGCTCTTCCGCTTCTCCCGGTGACACATCGAGCTGGTTGAGCCGCTCTTTTTCGTGAAAAATCAATTTTGCCTGAGCAAGAACTGCGTCGACTTCCGTTTGCTGGGTTGTCCTCGACGTGAGCTTTGGCGTCGCCGCCTTTACCTTTCTTGCTTTCCGAAGCCGGAAGATCAACATAACTACCGTGCTCAAGAACGAAACGACACACGATGCCATAAGAGCATGAGGACTGAGGCTGCCAAAAACAGAAACTTCCGAAACACTAACGCTTTCTCTTGCTTTGGTTGCCTGCTCAGCAACTATTGCCTTGATGTCAACTGCCGCTGTCGATGCAGATTCAGGAACTGCAGACATCTCCCAAACAACCGAACAGAGGTTCGTATCTATACTGAGGTCGCATTTGGTATCTTCATTCAATTACATGAGCAAACAGAGAGTGTCATTTCGCGAGAGATCGAAGCCCACATACTTTGCATGTCCATTCTCGAAGATCAATGGAAGATGATTCAGATACGCAGCCGACTGTGTTTCGGGGAATATCAAACGAATCTCTACTGGACTCAGCATCTGATGGGAAACGCTGCCCAGCGTATCAAACAAAAACACCAGACGGCTCGCCTTGTTCGTATCAGAATATTCCACATTCAGCAATTCACGGTGAGCCGCCTGCGTCAAGGTCGTCGCGAACATAGAAACCATCAGGACTATTACTCTCATTGCAATTCTCATCACAATTTTCTCCGAATCGGGAAGAACAACGTAAACCTCGTCCCTTTACCCTCAATGCTTTCCACTTTTATCTCTCCTTTGTGTTCGCTCATAATTTTTCGGCAAATGGAAAGTCCAAGCCCAGTGCCGCTTCCTTCCCCTTTTGTCGTGAAGAAGGGCATGAATATCTTATCAAGTGTGTTCTTCGGAATTCCCGTCCCCGTGTCAGCAACGCTCACAATCACGTAGTACGCTGTCGACTCGGTTGAAATTCTGATTGTCCCGCCTTGCGGCATTGCGTCGCGCGCATTGATGAGCAGGTTCAGCATGACTTGTTGAATCAGATTCGTGTTGCCGATGGTATTCGGCAAATCCGAAGAGAGCCGCGATTCAATATCAATGCGGCTATTGCGATACTCATGCTGGACGATGTCGACCGTTTCTTCCACCGCTCTGTTGATGGAGATCTCTTCCATCTTCGCTTCGTCGGCGACATTGCGCGAAAAATTCATGAGTCGCCGGGTGATTTCAGAAAGTCGTTTCACTTGCTGCGCAAGCAAATCAACCCAGTTGGGAAGTGGTTTGCCGCGCTGCACCATTTCCATGTGCATCATCAGCACTTGCACCGGATTCTTGATTTCGTGAACAATGCTGGCCGCCAGCTCGCCGATGGCCGCAAGTTTTGCGGCTTGCAGAGTTTGGGCTTGCGACGATTTCAACTCCTTGTTCACTGCCACCAACTGCTCGTGCGTCCTCCAATTCTCGACGCCAATCGCCGCCTGGTTTGCGAGAATTGTGAGCAGCTGAATATCCTGATTGGAAATCTCGGCATGGGACTTTGGCGAACGGATCATGTACATGCCCACCGCCTTATTCCGCATGATGAGCGGGACTATAACGATAATGTGCTCTGCGCCGTGCAACCCCATCGAGTCGAGGTCGGGAAACACCACGGTTCGCTGCTCCGCAATCACCCAATCCACGATTCCCGCTTCGACCTGTTTTGAAGCCTCGGCAACGAATTGTTTGGGTGATTTTGATGACAGCGGAACAATGCGATTCATTTCCTTGTCGAAGAGAAATACATTCGACTCGGCGACCGGCATTACCTGACGCGTCAAATGAACGAGTGTCCCCACAATTGCCTCAGGCTCATTGGCTGTGCTGATGCTGTTGGAGAGCTGCTGCATTGCCATCAGTTGACTGATCGTGTCGCGAATAGCGACATTGTTCTCCGACGCCTTGACATTGTCGCGCTTCACGAGGTCGATTGTCTCTTCGAGCGCACGAATGTATTGTTCGCGGCTCTCCATAAACGACTCGAACTGGGGCGCCGCGTTGTCGAGCAACTGAAGTCGATTTCGTCTGATGCGATGTCTCTGTGACAAGCCTTCCATTGGGTCAGTCCTTCGCGCTGCTGAACATGGATGCAAACTGGTGCATATCCGACTGAATGATGCTTCGGTACGTCGTCATATATCCTTCCATAAGCAGCGGATCGTCCAGCTGCAATCGCTGTAACACCTCCGGATTGAACTCCACTCCCCGATCAAAGATAACGGGATCATCACTTAACCTATTGGCAAGAACGTCCGCACAGTGAATGAGGCTTACCAACTCGGGATTCTCGACCGCGTCGAGAGGAGTGTGGTGCTTTGCCACCGCCTCAACAAGGGCTGCGGGAAAATTCCATCGCTCTGCAAGCCAGCCGCCAATCTCCGCGTGTGTCACCCCGAGAATATTGTCCTCTGCCTGGCGCCAGGTCAGATTGCTGTCCTGCACAAGCTTCACAATCTGTTTAAACTCGTTGTTGAAATGCTGGTGAAGAACCGAAATGCCCATATCATGAAGCAATGCACCGACGAACACTTCGCCGCTGACACGGTAGCCAAGATCCCTTGCAAGCCGCCGGGCAATCACGCCGCTGAAAATCGCATGGTCCCAGAACTTCTGCAGATCGAACGTTACATCCCCCTTTTTTTGCAAGGCGCTTACCAACGAAATGCTGACAACAATTTCCCGCAATGCGTCAAAGCCAAGAACGATGATCGCAAAATCGACCGTCGAGATTTTCTTGGGAAATCCGTAAAAGGCAGAGTTCGCTATCTTGAGCACTTTCGTTGTCAAGCCCTGGTCGGTCGAAATGATCTTCCCGATCATCGAAGCGGATGCTTTCGGGTTCTCCACCATTTCGACCACCTCTTCGGCAATTGCCGGCAATGCCGGTAACTGAATGATGGTTTGAACCTTGTCTCGTATGAAATCCGGTGATACCATGTATGCCTCTTTTAGAATAGCCTGTTCTTCCACACTAAACCAGTTCCTCAACGTCTGCACGAATCCGCTCCAGAATCGCCTGGTGCTTCTGGAACACACGCGATTCCGACAACCGAAGCACATTCGCAATCTCTTTGAACGTCAACTCCTCATAGTAGTACAGCGAGATAACCAGACGATCCTGTTGCGGCAGATTCTCAACAAACCGTACGAGAAGCTGCTTCAGTTGTTCGTCAGCCATTCTGTCGACAGCGCTAGGCTCTTCGTCAGCCAGATTCTCCAGCGCATCATCGCTCTCGGTGCCACGACGATTCGCTTCCGGTGACGCGGTCTGCGTTTCGTGCAGCATCGTCAGATAATCTTCGAGCGTCATCGAAAGATCCGCGGCGACTCGTGTCGCAGAATTGGTCAGTATATCTCCACATTCGATTTTCTGTGTAGCTCGATCAATCTTTCGTACCTTCTCACGGATGGAGCGCGGTACCCAGTCGAGTTTGCGAAGCTCGTCCTGGACTGTGCCCCGTACGCGCGTGATTGCATATGTTTCGAACTTCACGCCACGACTCGGATCGAATCGTTCGATGGAATCCAGTAACCCGATCATTCCCAATTGCATCAGATCCTGCTCGTCAATCACTGAGACAGACTGTTTTGAGAAGCTGCGAAACTTGCTCACGACAAACTTCACAATGCCCGAGTACTCCAGGACTAATCGCCGCTTCACGTCGGGTGATTTTGTGCTCAGGTATTCGCTCCACAACAAATCTGTATTCGTTTGTCCCATCCCTTAGTCTCGTAGAAATTAGGTGCGCTTCTCTGTTGGAGTGTCTTGTTGCTCCGGCTGTGGTTCTTCCGCGTTATCTCTCGCCGCCATTGTTCCGCCCACAAGAACCACCGCCGTTGCTGCCAGCACAATTCCAACAAACACGATAAATGACCTCGACACGATGTCGAGAATGGAACCACCGCTTCCTCCGAATACCACGGTTGCGACACAAAAACCTAAGATCCCAATCTGAAAAATGAGCTTGTTCATGGCGTCTGAAATCTCCTTCTCAGCATGCTGGGTGCGTGCTCACAGATTTTTTCAGCAATCACCTGTATTGAAACCGCCGCATCCGTCCCGGGAAATTCCTTCACCAGCGGATTCTGCCGCACAATCGCCTTCGACGCATTCGGATCGTAGGGAATCGACCCGAGGTAGGTGATTTGGCGATTCAGGAAGTGATAAACGATCTGACGTAATTTTGCCGCGGTGCCATCCGCTTCCGCCGGATAGTGAGCGGCATTGACAATCAAATTCAGCGGAACCAGTGCATCAGTCAGCGTGATCATTTTGATGACGGCATAAGCGTCCATCACAGCGGTCGGTTCTGACTGGGTCACGACGATTGCTTCATGAGATTGAACTGCATAGCTCACTACGTCGTCGCCTATGCCGGCTGAAGTATCAATCACGATATGATCGAATCGTTGCTCAAGATCCTGAAAATCATTTACCAGTTCACGCCGCCGATCCGTCGTCATGCGTTGGTAGCCCATTTCGCCGGAGCTTCCCGCGATGATGTGAAGGTTCTCCATTGGCGATTCCAGCGCAGCCTGGATATCACATTCGCCGCGCAACACGTGACCAAGCCGGCGTTCGGGTGATATTCCGGCCATGACATCGAGGTTGCCGAGATTCTCATCCGCATCAAACAAAAGGGTATTGCTTCCCATCTCGGCAAAGCGGATTGCCAGATTCAGTGCCACAGTGCTTTTACCCACGCCGCCTTTACCACTCGTGACAGTGAGAATGTGCGGCCTCGCGCTTGACGGTCGCTCGCAATACATTTCGGCTATTTCCCTGAGACGGGTCGCCTGATCGAGCATGCTATAAATCTCCGGAATAGATCATTGAAGCGAGCCTTGCAGCATTCGCCTCTTCAATGTCGTCAGGAACATTTTGGCCATTAGTGATGAATGAAACGGGCAAGCTGTGTTTGTGAACGATGTTCAGGAGCGAACCAAGCGTGACAGCTTCATCAAGTTTGGTGAAGATTATTCGGTTTGGTCCGGTAACTTTGAATTTTTCGATGATGTCATCACACGAGCGGGTGCCGTTTGCCGCGCTAAGCACAAGATGTACTTCGGTTGGTTTTGCGTCGGTGATGAATTGTGAAAGCTCAGACATTTCTTTCTTCATGCGTTGACTTCTTCCCACCGTATCAACGAAGATGACGTCCCGATCGCGGAGGCTTACCAACGCCGACCTCATATCTGCGGGTTTGTATACAACTTCCATCGGGATATTTGCAATGGCGGCAAATGTCCGGAGCTGCTCAATGGCTCCAATGCGATACGTATCCGCAGAAATCAAAGCAACATTTTGCTTCTTCACGAGCTTGCTAATTGCTGCAAGCTTGGCAATCGTGGTAGTCTTGCCAACACCCGTCGGGCCGACCAGAGCAATGATCTTGGCCTTCGTCGCCGGCGCATCAGGCGCCGGAACGGGCTGAAACAAGGCGCTCATTTTTCGTAACATGCATTGTTCAACCTGCAGCTTGTTCCCAAGCAGGTCCTCACCAAGTTCTCGATAGACGCCTTGCGCCAACTCGGCAACCAGCTTCTCATCAACATCTTGACTCACGAGATTTACGTACGCCTGTTTGAGATGCTCCGGCAATCCTGGCATTCTACTGTACTTCAGATGCTCTGTAACCTCTTCAACAGCAGATTTCAGGTTCTGGATCTCGCATCGTAACTGTTGATACTCGGCCGAATCTGAGCGCGCTTCCCGTGAATTTGAGATTTCCTTCTCTTTCACGCGATGTTCGAATTGCTCAGCGACCTTCTGCAGATTCGCGAACGTGCTGTTGCCATCTCTTGGCACAGTCGGTGCCCCGGCCTGAGCGAGTTCCTTTTCAAACTCTCCCTGAATGGGTTGCTCATCGATGGCGGCGGTGACTTCATATTCTTCTTTGACAAGGAAGTTCATCCACCCCCCCTTTGCCACTTTTCGTGTGTTCAGGATGATGGCTTCCGCTCCGAGTTCTTCTTTCATGCTCTCGGTTGCAGCTTTCAACGATTCGCCGGTGAATTTTTTAATTCTCATATGCGATCTCCAGTTTGCCTATGAACTCAATTTCTGTTTCCGGGGGAAGTTCTGTAAACGACAGCACCGCGACATTCGGGAACGATGTGCGGATCAAGCGGTAGAAATACGGGCGTACAGTTGCAACACACAAGAGCACAGGCGGGAAGCCATTTGCCATTGCCACTTCCACATTTGCTGAAAGACCCCTGTGAATTGACTCGATTATTTCCGGAGCCAGCCCAAGACTCGGGCTGCTCTCGCGTTGGTTCTGCAGCGCATTGGTGATAAGATGTTCAAGCTGCGGATCCATCGCGAACGCGTGAATCATGCCGCGACTATCCTTATACAGCCGGGCTATTGTATCCGAAAGTGAGTGCCTGACATACTCGGTCAATACATCGACGTTCTTGGTAACCTTTGCGTAGTCAGAGAGAGACTCGAGGATTGTCACGAGATCCCGAATCGGGATTCCCTCCTTCAAAAGATTCTGCAGCACTTTCTGAATTGTTCCGAACGGCAGAGTCTCCGGACTGATTTCCTCGACCACGGCCGGATAGTCTTTCTTCAGATTCTCGATGAGCTTCTTCGTCTCCTGCCTGCCGAGAACCTTGTCACAATTGCGACGCAAAACCTCTTGCAGGTGCGTGGAAAGCACAGCCGCCGGATCGACGACGGTATACCCCGTAAGTTCAGCGCGTTCACGATCAACCGTTGGAATCCACTGTGCCGGCAAGCCAAACGCCGGTTCTTTCGCGGGAATGCCACCAAGGCCGCCATCATTGAGGCCCGGATTCATCGCGAGCAGCCGGTCCACCATCAAGGTATTTGTCACAACAACATTGCCGCGAATCTTGACGACATACTGATTGGGATCAAGCTGCAAGTTGTCGCGCACGCGAACGGGCGGGATAACAATTCCCAATTCCATGGCAAGTTGTTTGCGCAGGTTCGTGATTCGTTGAAAAAGATCACCGCCCTGATTTTCATCCACAAGCGATATCAGGCCGTAGCCGATTTCCACTTCAAGGGGATCACCCTGCAGGTAGTCGTCGATTTGATCCGGTTTGGGAGTTGCCGGTGCAGTTGCCGGAGTAGCGAGTTTCTGTGCAGCGCTTGCATTTTGTTCTCGCAATGTCACAAAGCCAACGGAGCCGGTGAGTCCCGACAAGATGAGAAACGGAATCGTCGGAAGTCCGGGCACGATGGCAAATAGGCCGAGCGCACCAGAGACGATGAGCAGTGCTTTGGGCTTGCCCAGAAGCTGTGTGCGCATTTCCTTGTCGAGCGCATTACCCGATGCACTTCGCGTGACGATCATACCGGCGGCGGTAGCCGTTATGAGCGCGGGGATCTGTGAGACGAGGCCATCGCCGACGGTCAGCAGCGTGTAATTCTGAAGCGCATCCGTGAATGTCATGCCACGTTGCGCGACTCCAATAATGAATCCGCCAATAATGTTCACTGCATTGATAAGCAGGCCTGCGACCGCATCTCCTTTTACAAACTTGCTGGCACCATCCATTGCGCCGTGGAATTCTGCTTCGCGGGCGATTTCCCGACGACGAGTGCGGGCTTGCTCTTCAG
>CAYJNF010000061.1:7220-12055 GCA_964370915.1 uncultured Chitinophagales bacterium | reverse complement strand
CATACTTGATTATTGGAGCCGGGGCGCTCAACGTGCGGATTCGCTGTTATCACCCGAGCGACTCACGTGGGAAAGCGTGAAAGGAGATAGACTGCTTATCGTCCATGTGACGGAATCATACCTCTCACACCCGATACGTTTGGCGAAGAAGGTACCGGCCAACTTCTTCACATTCTGGTATCTCAGTGAGTCGACTGCAAAATCTGTTGCGTTTGGATTTTTTCAGGTGGCGCTACTCATTGCGGGCCTGGTTTCGTACATTCGGTTGGGAGCGAAGCAGAAGAGGTTACTCATTCCTGTGGTGGCTCTCGTAGTATACTCTGTTGCAATCAACGTGTCGATCGTTGGGTGGGCAAGGTACTCGATGCCGCTGATTCCGTTTCTTGCGATTCTTGCCTCGCCTCTGGTTGGTCGATACATTTCATTTGGTCGAAAAGAATGAACGCCGCTTCGGTCGAACGAGAAGACCTGCTCGCGTCTCTCCCAACACATGTTGAATCGGGCACATTGCTTCTCCGGCGCTACTTGCCGTCCGATGCTTTCACGCTCGCTGAAGTCTATCGAGCAAACCGCGAAAGACTGAAGGAAGATTTCCCGAATCGCATCGAGCGGGTTGTTGACGCGGAAAGTGCCGAGGCGTTCATCTGGGAGCGCGCGCAAATGTGGGAGAAATGCGACGCGTTTCACTTCGGCATTTGGAACAAAACATCAAAACTCTACGCGGGTGAAGTCTGCTTCAAGAATCTTGTCTGGAGCGTTCCCAAAGCAGACATCGGCTATTACGTCGTTCAGGAGTATGAGGGGAAAGGCCTGATGTCTGCAAGTGTGAGATTGCTGTTACCCTTCGCGTTCGAGCATCTCCGGATCGAGAAGCTTCAACTTCGGTGCTCCACAGAGAATGTTGCCAGCCGACGGGTGGCTGAACGATGCGGATTCATGCTTGAAGGCGTTTTGCGAAACGATGTAGCGCGGGGAGAACACCGTACACTTGTTGATCTCGCGTATTACGGCATGACGCCGGAAGACTATCGGAAGTTGCTGAAGCCCCCGGGAGAGGGAGGCTTCAGCAAGTGCCCCCCCAACTAGTTGTCTATACAACCAAGGGGCACTAGACCGACAGCTACTCTTTTACTTTTTTGTTTGCGACGAAGTAGAACAACACGAGGCCGAGTCCACCGAACGCAGCAATGAGTCCCGGGAAGACGCCCTCATCGAACAGCAGCACATTATGCATCCAGACGCCGATGAGGATTGCAGCGCCGACACAGACAAGAACCATTCCCCACTTTAGCGAGGCGAGGGGATTCGCCTGGAGTGTATGCCGGACGTACAATGATTTGATGTCGTCGGCCTTCAGTCCTTTGTCTATCATGGTCATCCGTTCCTTGTGTCGTGTGAAGATGATGGAGCCCCAGATGAGCCCGATTGTTCCAAATGTGAACACGATGGCAAACAGCGGTGCGAGGTCGTTCATGGTGTCTCCTTCTTGAGTGGTGATGAGTTTCCAGACTACTGCTGGTTTAGACTTCATCCAATTGACCAGGGTTTCAAGAACTAACAAGTAAATGTCACGTATGCTTGAAACATAATCCCTTCAGGTGTAGTCTAACCCGAAAAGCAACCAGGGCGCCATTTGAATCCAACGGACCACCAGATCATCGAGGACATACGACGGGGAGATGCGCGGAAGTACGCCCTTCTGGTTGATCGGCATAAAGACAAGGCATTTACGCTGGCCGTCCGGGTAATGGGTGACCGACATGAAGCTGAGGAGTCGGTCCAGGATGGATTTATGCGAGCCTACAGAAATCTCGATCAATTCCGCGGCGATGCCAAATTCAGCACGTGGCTCTATCGCATCGTGTATAACGTGTGTATGACGAAAGTAACCCGCCGGCGCGAGCAACCCGAGAGCATCGATTTTCAGGATGGAGAGCCGCGGAACATGTTTGTGGATGAAGATGATGTCGCTTCGGACACCAGGCTGGAGAATGCAGAGTATCATGCGATCGTGCGTGATGAAGTGGAGTTGTTGCCGGAGAAGTATCGAACGGCCGTAACACTCTTCTATCTTCAAGAAATGAGCTACGAGGAAATGACGGATGTATTGAACCTTCCTCTCGGAACGATCAAGACGAATCTGTTTCGCGGAAGAAACCTGTTGCGCGAGAGAATGCTGGTACGACTACGAGGAGAGATAGTATGAGCAGCGAACACCCGCTGGATGAACGTATACACCTGCTTGTTGACGGGAGGTTGGGGGAGGCAGAGGCCGCCGCAATCAGGAATCACATGCGCACGTGCACCCGATGTTCCTCCACGCATGCTTCTTTGACAAGACTGGACAGGACGCTAAGAAGCTTGCCGGATGAGCATCTCGCTTCTGTTGTTACATCCACCATAATGGCAAAGTTGCGCATCGCATCCGGACCTCCAGTGCTTTTTCGTGCCGTGGAGAATCTTGCCTACGCGTTTGGATTGATGATTGTGCTGGGGATGATGTTCACGGCGTTTGTCCTCACGGGAGCTGTCGACACCGGTCAGATTGCCGAATCGGAACGCGTGTTCAATGCGGCCGCTGAGTCAGCGACCGATCAACTGCAATCCCTCCTTGCATCGTTCACCTCCGCAATGCAGTCGTACATGCCCTTTGCGTTCGGGCATGGCAGCATGAAAATCGCCGTCATGGCGACGATTGTCGTGGCGATGCTTGCGTTGGTCGATCGGATTATGAAAAGACGGATGCTACGATAGAACTCGTTGGTTCGCAGGGGGAGTATAATTCGTGTGAACCGACGGACGATTCCCGCGTAGTTATTTTGCCGCGCTCAGGTAGTGCACTTCTTCTTTTCCCACCATCTCTGCCCAGTGAACAGTATTCTTTGGAAGGTCAAGCCGGTCACCGGGTTTCAACAACCACTCACCATGGTCGGTACCAATTTTCATCTGTCCCTGGACGATGACGATGAAATCGTCAAAGTCATGCTTGTGACGACCGTACTTTGTCCCCGCCCGATCGGAATACAACTCGCTTTCCAACCCCGCTCGTTTGAGAATGGTCGTCAACTCTTCGACAGTCGGCTTCTTTGATTTGGTTATGTGGACTACATCAATCATGGTTCTATCCTGTACCTCAAGTTAGTTGCGTAATGCGAGTACACCCGCGAGGCATTGCTCGTAGTGGGCTTCGTATTGATTGACAATCTTGTGAACATCGAACTGCTCGACAGCACGTCTCCGTGCCGCCTTGGCAAACATCCTGTGCTTCGCTTCATTCGTAAGCAACTCGATGGCATACCGTGCCATGCGATCGATATCACCGATCTCGGCGATGTAACCGGTTTCTCCGTGTACCTGCAGTTCGGGCAAGCCCCCCACGCTTGACGAAATAACCGGGACTTCGCACGCCATTGCTTCCAGAGCGGAAAGTCCAAAACTCTCGGACTGGCTCGGCATCAGAAACAAATCCGCGGCAGAGAGTATCGGTACCAGCTCGAGTTGCTTGCCGAGGAACTTCACGTGTTTGTGAATGCCGAGTTCCCTCACGAGTAGCTCACACGCCGATCTGTCCGGCCCGTCGCCGGCGAGAATAAGCCGCGCAGGCACTCTCTTCTGTACCTCATTGAAAATCCTGATAACATCCTGCACACGCTTCACAGGGCGGAAATTCGAAATGTGGACAAGAACTCTCTCACCCTTCGGCGCAAACTTGCTGCACACCTCATCATTCGGAAGCCGCTGGTATTTTTCCGTGTCGACGAAGTTTGGGATGACCGTAATATCTTTGTCAATCCCAAAATTGGTAATCGTTTTCTCCCTCAGGAATCGCGACACGGCGGTGACACCATCGCTTCGCTCAATGCTGAACTTAACTACGGGAAGGAAGCTCGGTTCGAGTCCCACGAGTGTGATGTCCGTGCCGTGAAGAGTCGTCACGACCTTCAAACCGTTGTTGACGATTTCACGGGCGAGAAACGCGCTGGTTGCATGCGGGATGGCGTAATGCGCGTGAATGAGATCCAGTTTCTCAAACCGTGCGACTTCAACCATTTTACTGGCTAATGCTGGAGTGTACAATGGAAATTCAAAGAGCGGATAACTTGCCATTTCCACTTCATGATAGAAGATGTTGCCCATGTAGCCTTCGAGCCGCATAGGCATGGCGTAACTGATGAAGTGGATTTGATGACCTTTGTCTGCGAGTGCCTTTCCCAACTCGGTTGCAACAACACCGCTACCTCCGTAGGTAGGGTAACACACGATGCCGATTTTCATGGGGGACGTTCCTTGTGCCGATGAAGATAGTGAGTGAAGTTGTAACCTGCAACTGAATTCTGATAATGTGCTGTGATTTCGGTTCACGTTCCGGCGGTCAACTGACTGAGGCAAGAACGCCAGCCAATCCGACCATCCGGCCTGTCACCGATCTGGATGCGTACGCTTTTGATGGATCAACTTTGCCTGAAATCCGACATAGAAATCTCGCGCAAAGGCGCGAAGCCGGATGAGGCTAAGTCAGAATTCAGGCTTTGTGTCTTCGTCGCAAAGCTCATATCTTTCAAGCATGCACGACGAATACACGACAGTCAGAACCGAGACTGCTGCCGAAATCAAGGTGGCCGGTTCCCGGTTCATGGCTACAGCGCTGCCTATTCTAACCAAGCAGGAGGCCGAGCAGTTCCTCGCGAGAATTCGGAGAGAGTTTTGGGATGCAACGCACCATTGCTACGCGTACAGGCTTGGCGCAGATGGAACCCGGTTCCGGTTCAATGACGATGGGGAGCCAAGTGGAAGTGCAGGCAAACCCATTCTATCTGCCATCGACAAGTGCACAC
>CAYJNF010000061.1:0-7210 GCA_964370915.1 uncultured Chitinophagales bacterium | reverse complement strand
CACTGACCGACGTCCTCGTTGTCGTGACGAGGTACTTTGGAGGAACGAAGCTGGGAGTTGGAGGTCTTGTACGCGCCTACGGTGATGCGACGGAATTGGTCCTCGGCAAAGCCGATAAGGTTGTCAAACACATCACCGAAAATCTTGTTGCCACCTTTCCACACGCCCACATCAGCAATGTCATGCACGTTGTTTCGCGAGTCGGGGCGAAGATAGTTGACATCACCTACGATGAAGACGTCCACGCAACACTCGAGATTCGCATTTCACGAGGCGAAGAGTTGCGGGCGGCTCTCGTGAATCACACGAGCGGGAACATTCTCCTGAAGCAGCCGACGGACAACGTCGGGTGACAGTCAGATTCACATTCGCCAATCACCCGTTGCAGAAATTACTGCCGCGAGTCCACAATTGCTTTTGTGTCCAACGCGATAACCAGCTCTTCATTCGTCGGAATGACGAAGACTTTTGTTCTGGATTCGGCTGTGGAGATGAGTTTCTCCTTCTCCTTTGACTCATTCGATGCATCGTCGACTGCAATGCCGAAGTACGACATGTCTGCACAACATTCCTTCCTCACATCGGAACTGTTCTCGCCGATGCCGCCCGTGAATACCACCGCATCGAGTCCGCCCATTGCCGCAGCATACCCTCCGATGTATTTCTTGACACGATAGCAAAACACGTCAAATGCGTATTTGGCCTTCTTGTCGCCGTTCTTCATTTCCTGAATAATTTCGCGCATGTCGCTACTGACTCCGGAAATACCCTGCAGACCGCTGTGCTTGTTCAACAGCGTGTTGGCTTCTGCCAGCGTGATGCCTTCCTTACCCATGATGTAGAGAATAATGGAAGGGTCAATGTCTCCCGATCGCGTTCCCATCAGCAAGCCTTCGAGCGGAGTGAAGCCCATGGTGGTGTCGACCGAAATGCCATCGCTAATCGCGGCCATGCTGCATCCATTGCCGAGATGACAGGTCACAAGCTTGAGATCCTTGATGTCCTTGCCCAATATGGCGGCCGCACGCTCACTCACATAGCGATGTGACGCGCCGTGAAATCCATAGCGGCGAATTCTGTACTGGGAATACAGGGAATAGGGGAGTCCGTAGAGAAATGCTTTGCGCGGCATTTTCTGGTGAAACGCTGTGTCGAAGACACCAACCTGCGGCGTGCCCGGCAGATTTACCTGGCATGCGTTGATGCCTCGCAGGTTGTGCGGATTGTGAAGCGGTGCAATCTCAAAATTGTCTCTGATGCTCTTAATGACTTCATCCGTGATAAGCACCGAACTGCTGAACGTTTCGCCTCCATGCACAACGCGATGACCGATGGCGTGGATGTCGGACTTGTCGTTGATGACGCCGTGGTTGCGGCTCAATAGCACGGCGAGGATGTATTCGATTGCGACAATGTGGTCCACAATCTCTCCGGCGATCGTAATATCGTCGCCGTCATGGCGGATGTTCTTCAGGGTCGCGCCGCTCATGCCAATACGTTCGACGCCACCCTTCGCCAGCCATTTTTGCGCATTGACTTCAATGAGTTGATATTTTACAGATGAACTGCCACAGTTAAGAACGAGTACATTCATATTGATCGAGTTCCAAATTCAAGTTATTAGGTTTACGGTTGTGTGCTTCTACTTCACAAGGGTCATTCGCTTGGTTATCCAGGATGATCCGGATTCCAGTCTATACAGATACATTCCACTCGCCAGGTTCACGCCCGAGAAGTTCACTTCGTAACTTCCCGAGCTCAGATTTTCGTCAACGAGTGTTGCGACTTCTCTCCCGAGAATGTCAAACACCCTCATCGTGACGTGATTGGCATTCGGAATTTCAAATTTAATGTTTGTCATCGGGTTGAATGGATTGGGATAGTTCTGATCCAGTTGCAAGTGTTCGGGCAAAATCCCGTTGTTAGCCACCGATGTTGTTGTGAACACACCAAGATGCGTCCCCACCGCGGTAAGGATTGCTGACGCAGTCGAATCGAAACCGCCGGCAGACACACAATTCTTGTCCTCATACGTGTTTGCGAGAACTGCTTCGCGATGGTTGTACCAGAACCAGCTTTCAGGATACTGTGTGGGCGGCGGAGTGCTGGGCCAGCTTGTGAAGTAAGTGTACGGTTCGATTCCTCCCGGAAACGCCGCTCGTGCGTTTCCGATAAAGATCTGTTGCGTCGTCGCAAAGAGGCTCGATGTTCCCGCTGCTGTGTGGTACACAAAGTATCTCCTGCACGCGTATGCCGAGTGCATGTTGAGCGCGACACGAATAGGGTTCGGCTGTGACATGAACTGGATGAATACTCTCTTGAGCACCTGGACCTCCGGTTGCGGTGTTGCTGCCGACCAGTTGCTTTCGATGTCGATGTTGTTGGCATTCTCTCTCGGCTTTGCCAGTTCAACGCCGTCGGGGTTATACATGGGCATGACGTTGAAAACGCAACTGTCGCGAAGCTTCTTAGCCTCCGGCCTGGCGGAAAGCAGGTATCGGATCATCTCATTCGTTACCCACGTGCCTTGCACCTCGTTCGGATGAGTGCGTGCATGAATCCAGACCCGTTTGCGAAGGTACGAGACAGTCGATGTATCTTGAATTGTCATCATGTACATCGCGCGGTTCTGGACGGTTGCACCAACCGAATCGACACGGACAAACGGACTCTGCGCCCACCGGGCAAGGTCAACGCGCAACGAATCGTAGCTGTACCCCCAATTCAATGCCGCGTCGGATTTGTACTGTGCGCTGCTTGTATCGGGATACCCGCAAGGGTCATTCTCATTGAGCGAAGCAGGAAGGAATTGCGCATGAACGGAACCAAGGGTGATCAGGAAAGCTGCTGCAATCAGAATTTCTCGTCTACACATAATCTCTTTCATATAATTTCCGTTAACAGCTCCTTGCGTGGAGATGGAATGACAACCCGGTTCACGAGCAACCCTTTTTCCGCGACAACGGCGGCCCCCGCGTCCACGGCGGAGCGTACGGCTGCCACGTCTCCCGTCATTGTGCAGAAGGCTTTGCCGCCGAGAGCCATTGCAAGCCGGATTTCAATCAGCTCAACCGCGGCCGCTTTGACCGCGGCATCTGCCGCCTCGATCAGTGAAGCGACGGAAAACGATTCGATGATTCCCATTGCGTTGAAGCTATCGACCTTGGACGCACCGGAAATGGCGGGGAAGACCGACTCGTGGACATTGGGAATGACAAATGTGTCAATGACGCATCCTTTGCCGATGGCTGTGCCGGATTCGACGCTTGCCTTCACTGCGGCCACATCACCTGCGATCAGCACCATGTACTTGCCTGAACAGATCGAACGGGCGAGAAGAATCTCAACATCGGCAGCCTTCAACATCGCGTCCGCAACCTCGAACCCCGCAGCAATGCTGCCAAGTTCAATCAAGCCGATTGAGTTTCGTGTCATGTAGACTCCTTGTGAAAGAAAAGGAACAGCGAAATTCTTCTCATGTCATCCGCGGTGAATAACAACAGAACCTCCGACACTCCTGACAACGCCATCAATGCTTGCATGCACTCGCGAACCAAGCTTCCCCTCGGGCACTTCGCCGATACACTGGCCTTTTCGTACCGATTCCCCGACTTTCACAACAGGCGTCGCCGCCGTACCGACATGCTGCAAAAGCGGAATCTCGACTTTGTCTGGAGTGCGAACGTCTCCCGAGTATTCCGATTCGCGATCATATTCCGTTACGCCAAGTCGTTTCACCAGCATCTTCAATGGCGTCCGGCGTCCTTCGTACATCGGGTGGGGTTCAACTTCCATTTTCCCTGACCACTTGATCCCTTGCTCTTTCATGTCGCGCTTGCTCTTGTCGCACGCCTCTTTGGGGAACAGGCTCTCAGGACACGCGTAGAGTGTGCAGAGGCCGCAGGAACAGCACAGTGACGCGTACTGATTCCAGATTGCCTCTCCCGTTGCGGTGAACCCAAGACTGCGCATCACTTTGTGCGGCTGCACATCATAACCAAGCATATAACGCGGGCACAACTCCGTGCAGTAGCTGCACTGATCGCACGCCGACTTGCCGATCCGGTGCATCGATTTTTCCGGTAGCGCTTTCCGTTGTATGAGCGTGTGGTCAACCGGCAGAACAACAAGTCCTGCCGTGGTTTTTGTAATCGGTTGGTTGAGATCGAACTCCAGTTTTCCCATCATGATACCGCCGGCAAACACGGCAAACTCGGAAACGCTTGCCCCGCCCACGGCTTCAATCGCCTCGCGATAACTCATTCCGATCGGGGCAATAAATGAGATCGGATTGCGAACTGCTCCCGCGACAGTAATGAACTTCTCGACGACGGGGTTGCCTTCTGATGCCAGCGAGATATTGTACAGCGTCTCGACATTGTTCACGACCACCCCGACGTTAAGTGGAATCCCCTGCGGCGGGATGAGTCGTTTCGTTGCTTCGTAGACAAGGATGAATTCATCACCGGAGGGATAGAAGTCACCAAGTTGGAAAATGGTGAGGGGAGTTCCGACGATCGCTTTTTCGAATGCTTCCACCGCGACTTTGTTTTTCGATTTCACACCGATAATGCCGTTCTTTGCTCCGGTGGATCTCATCTGCAGCGTGAGTCCGTGAACGACACGGTCGGCGAAGTGTGCCATCAACTCAAGGTCTTTGTGGATCAATGGCTCGCACTCGGCGCCGTTTGCGATAACAGTATCGACGCGCGACGCGGCTTTGACGTGTGCCGGAAATCCTGCACCGCCTGCGCCGACTACACCGGCGTTCCGTATGGACTCAATGATATTCATCGGTCACCATCTTCACTGAAATCAAGTTGCGCTCACCATCGTGCGATCAGGCATCGGATGATTTTTTCCGGTTTTCGCTGATTCGCTTTCCTTCGGCATCATACCTGAAGAATCCCTCGCCAACTTTCTTTCCGAGCTTGCTCTCACGCACCATCCGGCGAAGCAGCGGACACGGGCGGTACCGAGGCTCGCCGAGGTCGTGGAAGAGAGTCTCCATCCACATCAACACTTCGTCCAATCCTATCGCGTCCGCCAACTCCAGAGGACCGGTTTGCATCGCATACCCAAGTTTCATGGCCGTGTCAATATCGTCTGCCTTTGCAATCCCTTCCATCAACACGTGCATTGCCTCGTTCAAGAGGGGAAGAATAACGCGCGTAGTGATGAATCCGGGGTACTCGAACACCTCGACGGGTGTTTTGCCGATGCGCAATGCGAACCGCTTCACAAGATTGTACGTGTCGTCCGACGTTTGCATGCCGCGGACGATTTCGACTAATGGCACCTGCGGTACCGGATTCAAGAAATGCATGCCGATGATGCGGTCCGGGCGCTTGCTTGACTGTGCCAGCTTTGTCAGGCTCAGCGTTGCCGTGTTTGAAACAAACACTGCATCTTCCCTGCCGATAGAGTAGAATGCCTCGATCAGTTGCCGTTTTGCTTCGAAGTTTTCATCGATGGCTTCGATGAGAATGTCGCAGTTTTTCAGGTCAGCAAGGTTGGTCGTGTTTTTGATGCGTGAGAGGATCGCGCGCTTTTCGGAAGCAGTCTTGCTCCATCGTTTGATCTCTTGATCCAGAGTCTTGCCGAGAGTGTCCATGCCTGCTTTGAGGGCCTTATCATGTTTTTCGACGACCAGGACGTCGATGCCTGCAGAGGAAATTGTTTCCGCAATTCCCTGTCCCATAACGCCAAGGCCGATTACTCCCACGAGTGTGAAATCATCTTTTCCTTTTCGTTTGGAAATGAGTGGTGACTGCAGGTCTTCAAGTTTTAGTTTTTCTGCCATGTCCTATCCATAGTTTCTTGCCACCGCCGCATCAGAATTCGGCACACGAGAGTGGCGTGGTGAGCGTTTATCAAATGAGTAGATGCATCGTGTCACGCAAGAACCTGATCGTTCCTACATTGAACAGCATGTATGTAGACCATGTGAGCATGACTACCAACAGCGACTTCGGGCGGGAGAATCCGGTAATTTTCGACATCCCTTCGGTCAGCAGCACGATGTACACTAACGTAAAGAAATTGAGGGAGTTTAACAACGCAAAGCTGACAATATCTTTGGCATCGATGTAAGCGGCCGCACTGAACGGAACAAGCGCCGTTCCATTCGGGACCGAGTCTCCACCAACGGACATGTTGATCAGCGTTGCCGCCGAGCTGAGGACGGTAACAAGCTCGGCGTGAACCGTGAGTGCAAAGACTTTGATGAACCGGACACCTGACGGCGGGGCGAATGATTTTGCGGTGAGAAACAACACAAACGCAAATGCCGACCAGCCGACGATCAGCCGGACCGGAAGAAAAAAACATCGTACGGGGAGATCACTTCTAAGAGATTGTGCGACCGCTTCCTTTTCCGCGGACGTTGCCGAGTCGGGGAGATGAGCAAGTGTTGCATTGATGACAAACGGATGCATAAGGAAAGCAATCACAACGCTGATTGCCGAGAGAATCAGAAATGTCATCAGCCAATCAGGTTTGGCTGCAATTCGTGTGAGTGTCTTTCGTGGTGTCAGGAGGAGGGAGAATATGTTCAGCATGTCATAGCCACGAGAGATGTTTCTTTTTCGCTTTGTCGGAGACCAGGTCCACGAACAGTTCTTCGAGCGACGCGTAGGTTGCGTTGCCAAGTGCGCCCTTCGCCTTCATGCGAATCTCCGATGTGAGGCATTGAAGAAGAACTTTTCCCTCATGCACAATGGCAATCTCATCGCACAACTTCTCCACGGTGTCGAGCACATGCGATGTAATGAAGATTGTCGTTCCACCTTCCGCCATCATCTTCAGACTTTCTTTGATGGAGCTTGCGGCAAGCGCATCGATGCCTTCCAGCGGTTCATCCAGCACGATGAGCTCCGGTTTGTGAATGATGGCGGCAGCGAGCGATACCTTCTTTTTCATTCCTGTGGAGAACGCTTCAACAGGGTCGTCACCTTTAGGTGTCAGATCGAAGAAGTCAAGAAGCTCGTGCACGCGTTGCTCAATGTCTGCAACAGACAGATCGTACATGGTTCCCACAAACTTCAAATACTCGCCCGCCGACATCCACTCGAAGTACAGTGGGTCATCCAGCACGAATCCGATCCGCTGTTTATGATCGTAGTCGTGCTCAGTGATTTCCTTTCCGAACACGCGTATTGTACCGGCATTTCTGCTGTTCAGTCCAGCAAGGATGCGGATTGTCGTGGTC
>CAYJNF010000060.1:0-12188 GCA_964370915.1 uncultured Chitinophagales bacterium | reverse complement strand
CGTCGCACGAATCGCGGTTTGAATTCTTCCGTGAGGCCAAGCATATCGTACACCACCAGAACCTGTCCGTCGCAATGCGGTCCGGCGCCAATGCCGATTGTCGGCACGGGAATCGACTGCGTAACGCGCTTCGCGAGGGCGGTCGGAATTTTCTCAAGCACAATCGCAAACACGCCTGCATCGGCAAGAACCTTTGCGTCGCGCAGCAGTTGATCGGCTTCCCGCTTTTCGGTCGCCCGGACTTCATACGTGCCGAACTTGTTGATCGATTGCGGCGTCAGTCCCAGGTGTCCCATCACCGGAATACCGATCTGCACCAGATGCCGTATCGTCTGCGCAATGTATGCGCCTCCTTCGAGCTTCACCGCACCGGCTCCCACTTCTTTCATAATTCGGCCAGCGTTGCGGACTGCTTCCTCCTCGTTGTTCTGATACGACATGAACGGCATGTCCACCACTATCAACGCGTTCTTGACCGCTCGCTTCACGGCATGCGCATGGTAGATCATGTCGTCCAGCGTCACGGGAAGCGTGGTGACATTTCCCTGCACAACGTTGGACAGGGAATCGCCGACCAAAATGATTTCGATGCCGACCTGATCAAGCAACTGCGCAACAAGGTAATCGTAGCCGGTGAGCATGGTAATCTTCTCACCATTCCGCTTCATGTCGATGACGGTTTTCGTTGTAATCACCCGCGGCTTCTGTGCTGCGGCCGGCTTCCCGGACTTAGCCATAGCTCACCTCCGTCACATTTGTCGATGATGCCCTGTCATGATAGACAATACCCCATTCTTCTTCAAAGCCGCGTTTCACGCACACAGCAAGCGCTGAAAGGTCGATTGCAGTCTGCTTGATCTGTGCAAGCTCGACGGTTTTGCACACAAGTTCGGTTGCCAGCGCGTTGCGCGTTTGTTCATCTTGTAGAACCAAATAGTCTGGAAGGCTACGATGCGCGGGACCAGCGAGGATGGAGCCATGCTGAAGAACGATTTCTTCACCGGAGAGCGGATGGCGAAACCGCCGCTGTGCACTCCCCACCAATTTCCTGCCGCGCCACTCAATCTCATAGCGCGCTGAAGCAGTGAAGCAGGGAATGGAAGAGGGATTCTTATAATGTTCACGAAGATCCGGCTGGGATCGCGAAAGCGTCGCGTTCACTCCAAACAGCCGGAGTCCCTGCACGAGAGCTTTGCTGATCTGGTTGTAGATGTCGAGCACGCTCTTCCCTTTTGCATGCATCACGACGCTGTACGTCAGCTCTTCGGCATGCAAAACGGCGCGACCGCCGGTGGGACGACGGACAATGTCGACACCGTGTTCCGAACAGAGCTGCGAGTTGATGGCGTTGATGTCTTGATTAAAGCCGAGCGAAATGGCCCACGGTTTCCACCGGAAGAGGAGTAATGTTGGTTCGGCATGCCCGTTGAGCAACTGCCGGGCAAGCGACTCATCAAACGCCATGTTGAACGAACCCGTGTTCTCACCGGTGTCAACGAACTGCCACATCAGTCCCTGCTTCCTTTCCGTTCCGAACAATTTTGCCACTGAGTCAAGCGCCTTCCTCTGCGTCTTCGCGCCTCTGCGGTGAGGCTCTTTATCATTAGTGCAACTCGCGTTGCCGCGTAATGATGCCCCTCTTACTTTCCGCAACAAAGGTGATGACCTTCTGCACTTCGGCGCTCTTCATTAGTTCCGCGTCTTCTTTGATCTTGGCAATGGCTTGTGAGACGTTGAATCCGGAATTGTATAGCAACGTGTAGACTTTGTCCAATGCAGCAATGGTCTCGCGCGAAAAACCCCGCCGCCGAAGTCCGACAGAATTCAATCCTGCAAAGACGAGCGGCTCACCCGCGGCACGGATGTACGGAGGAACATCCTTTGGCACGCGCAGACCGCCGCCGATCATGACGTGCGCGCCTATGTGTGTGAATTGATGAACCGGCGTAACGCCGCCAATGATCGCGAAGTCATCAACATGGACGTGACCGGCGAGCATGGCCGCATTCGACATGATAATGTTATTGCCCAGCCGGCAATCATGTGCAATGTGCACGTAGCCCATCAGCAAGTTGTCGTTGCCGATGATCGTGCGCATGGTTTCCACCGTTGCGCGGTGCAGTGTCGAGTACTCGCGTACAACGTTTCTGTCGCCAAGCTCGCACGTTGTTGGTTCGTTCTTGTACTTCAGATCTTGCGGTTCATGACCAATGATGGCACCGTGATGAATAATATTATCCTTGCCAATGCGAGCGCCTGTACCGATCAGGGCATTGCCGCCGATTCTCGTCCGGTCGCCGATCACGGCACCATCTTCAACAATGGTAAATGGACCAATGATGACATCGTTTCCGAGTTCTGCTTTTGCGCTGACAGCAGCGCGGGAGTCTATGTTGGTTGACATGCGAGATTCTTGGATGGTTCAAGATAGATACGGGTTTACGGAGAGTTCCGAAGAACCCGGTTGTTCAATTGAGTTTTGTTTGAGGCCGGGCCCCCACTGTTGCCGCGCTTCCGTTGCCTGAGTTCTTATCCTGCCGGTCAACGATCGATGCCATCATGTCCGCTTCCGCGACGAGATTGCCATCGACAAATGCTTTGCCGGTCATCTGGCAAATACGGCTCTTGCGGCTGGTCATCGATAACTCAAACACCACCTGGTCACCCGGCGTAACCGGCTTCCGGAATTTTGCGTTGTTGATCGCCATGAAGAACACAAGCTTGTCTCCGGGATTCTCCACTCCATTCAGCAACAGAATTCCCCCCGTCTGTGCCATCGCTTCAATAATCAGAACACCCGGCATCACCGGTTGTCCCGGAAAATGTCCCTCGAAAAACGGTTCATTGATCGTCACGTTCTTCACGCCGACGATCCGTTCATCCATCTTGAATTCAATAATCTTGTCGATCAGGAGGAAGGGATAGCGATGAGGAAGAATTTTCTGGATTGCATTGATGTCGAAGACAACGCCTTCCTTCCGTTCGTGCTGGAATTTCTTGACGAGCTTTTTCTGCTGGTAGAGTTTCCGGATGATGCGGGCAAACTCAATGTTGCTCGCATGACCGGGACGGGCAGCAAGAATCTGTGCTTTGAACGGAACACCGATCAGCGCGAGATCGCCCATCATGTCCAGCAACTTGTGTCGTGCCGGCTCATTCTTGAAGTGCAGCGATCTGTTGTTGAGCACGCCGCTGGAGCCGAGGATAACGGAATCTTTGATGCCGAGTTTTTCGGAGATACGCTTGATTTCATCGGGAGCAAGATCGCGATCGACAATCACAATCGCGTTGTCAAGGTTGCCGCCTTTGATCAATCCCTGTGTGTGCAGAATTTCCACTTCGTGCAGAAAACAGAACGTGCGGCACGGGGCAAAATCATTGACGAATTCCGTTTCGAGATTGAACAAGCCGCTGTGCTGGCTTCCCAACGCCGGGTTGTGATAATCCACCATCACTGTTATGCGGTAGTCGTCGGTCGGTAGCGCGACGATGTCGACACCTTTTGCTTCGTTATGGTATTCGACAGGCTGGTCGATAATGAGGTAGTCTTTCGGGGCGTCCTGCTTCTCAAAGCCGGCTTGCAGCAAAATATCCACGTACGGTTTTGCACTGCCATCGCCAATAGGAGGTTCGTTTGCGTCAAGCTCAACCAAGCAGTTGTCGATCTGCAGTCCGACGAGTGCCGCCATGACGTGTTCAACGGTATGCACGCGCGCTTCACCGATGGCAATGGTTGTGCCCCGGGCAATGTCAACTACGTGATCGACCAGTGCCGGCACTTCCGGTGATCCACCAAGATCAATCCGCTTGAAACGAATACCGAAATTCTCCGGTGCAGGCTTGAACGTCATCGTGCAGATGCTGCCGGTATGCAACCCGACGCCGCTCATCGAGACCGGCTGTTTAATCGTTCGCTGTTGGACTAACATGCGTACTCCCTGTTACGTGAACGAATCACTGCGTGGACAAGTCGGATAACTGGATTGATGGACAAATGGATAGTTGGATTGGTGGATGATTGGAATGGCAACCACGAATCCAATAATCCACTACTCCACAAGTCCCTCCTCCCTCACTCCGTCTTTTCTTTCGCCTCGAGCTGCTCAATCCTCTTTTTCAACTCCCTGACAGTTTGTATCAGGTCGGGCAACTGGACAATGGCTCCCTGAATTCTGAACGCCTGACGTTGAGGGAATGCCGGATAGCCGAAGATTGTTGTGTTTGGCTGATCAATGGAACGATGCACGCCGGATTGTGCGCCGATCTTCGTGCCGTCCGCAATTTCCAGATGACCCGTGAGTCCGACCTGTCCACCAATCATGCAGTTCTTGCCGATCTTCGTGCTACCCGAGATTCCTGCCTGGGCTGCACTGACCGTGTTCTCGCCGATGACAACATTGTGCGCAACCTGAATCAGATTGTCAAGCTTCACGCCGCGCTTGATTCGTGTCTCTCCTAGCGTCGCACGATCGATCGTGCAGTTCGCGCCAATCTCAACGTCATGCTCGATCACGACTATGCCCAGCTGCGGAATGTTTTCATACGTCACATCAGGTTTCGGCGCGAAGCCAAATCCGTCGCTGCCGATTGTTGTTCCCGCGTGCACAATCACCCGCGAGCCGATGCGGCAACCGGAATACACGGTGATGTTCGGGTACAGGAGAGAATTTTCCCCAACCACCACATCATCACCCAGCACGACGTTATGCGACACCATTGCGCCGGCCCCAATCCGTACACGCTCACCTATGACAACGTGTGCGCCGACGCGAATGTTCTCTCCGAGAGCGGCACTTGCCGCGATAACGGCAGTCGGATGAATTCCCGGCGGCAGCGGGTCCACCGGCGGATTGAAATGCTGAAGGATTTTCAGAAACGACACGTAGGGGTCATTCACGCGCAAAAGCGCCAGCTTGGGGCCGGCGCTTACCTGCAAATCTTTCGCGACAATCACGGCGGATGCGCGCGTCGTCTCGAGAAACTTCTGGTACTTCGGGTTGGCAAGAAAGCTGATGTCGCCGTCGCCGGCCTCTTCGATCTTTGCCACCCGCCGGATTTCGCAGTCGCCATCTCCTTCGACCTCCCCGTTCAGCAGTGCAGCAACTTCACGGAGTTTCATACACCCTCATGATGAATTACTTTCCGAAGGACTGCATGCGGCGCAGCACGCGTTCGGTCAAGTCGTGTTTCTCTGTGGCATAGAGCAGCAGGATGTCGCCGCTCTTGTCAAAGACGTAGTCGTAGCCGTCTTCCTTGGCAACTTCTTCCAGCACTTTGAAGATCTTGTTCTGAATCGGCTTCATCACTTCGTTCTGTTTGGTGAAGAGATCGCCGTTCTGTCCGAACTTCTTATTGCGATAGTCGGCGATGGCCTGGTCGAGATCGCGCAGCTCTTTTTCCGCTTCGGCGCGGGATTGATCGGTGAGTATCAGCTTCCGCTTGTCGTAATCGTCAAACTTCTTTTTCCAATCCGCCTGCATCTTCTGCAGTTCGCTTTCCCACGTTGCCACGAGGGCATCAAGCGACTTTTGCGCGTCCACCGCTTCCGGAAGATTCTGCATGATCGATTCCGAATTGATGTGGCCGATCTTCATCTGCGCAATACCGATGCCCGCACCGAGCACCATCAGGACTGCCAATGCTATTCGTTTCATCCGTTCTGCTCCGCCAAGATTGTGTTCGAATTACTTTCCGCGTTTCAATCTGTCGATAACACGGTTGGTGAGATCTTCTTTCGGATCTCCGTACAGGAGAACGCGCACGGTTTCCGTTTGGTCAAACACAAAGGTGTACTTCTCCGCCTTGGCAACAGATTCAATCGCTTTCAAAATTTTGTCTTTGATGGGATTGAGAATCTTGTCCTGCTGCTTTGCAAGCTCGCCGTCCTGACCAAGCTTCTGCTGTTTGTACTCACGGAGCTTCTGATCAAGATCGTAGATTTCCTGCTGGGCGGTTTTCTTTGCCGCGTCGTTCAGCAACGATTCCTTCTTCTTGTACTCATCAAGCTTGTCCTGGATCGATTTTTCCTGTTTCTCGATTTCGTCCTGCACGGGCTTTGCAATTGCTTCGAGCCGTTTCTGTGCATCCTGCGCTTCGGGAATCTCCTGAAAGATCTTGGTGGAATTCACGTACGCGATTCTCTGCTGTGCGCTCGCCGAACCAATCAGGAGCGCCACAACAACGAGTAAGGGAATGAAGAATTTGTTCACGGTTACCTCTGGGTGTATGGTGAATGATGAATGATAGTCGATAGTTAGAATCCTCGCCCGAACACAAAGTGAAATTTCCATCCGTCGGGCTTGCCGTCTTTCGGATAGACGTCGTCGAAACCAAATCCATAATCGAAACCGATCAAACCAATCGGATTAATCTGAAGCCGCGCACCGACACCGGCAGAGCGCTTCAGGTCAAAGAAGTCTGCCTTGCCAATCGTCTCCCAGACATTTCCCCCCTCGGCAAAACCGAGGAGATAAATCGGGATGGGGTTGATCGCCAGCGCGAGCCGAAGCTCCAAGGTTTGCCGCGACATTGCGCGGCCGCCAAAGCTATCCATGTTCAGGATGCTCGTCTTCGGGCCGATGGAGCGATCTTCGTAACCTCGCAGCGGCGTTGTTGCAATGTAGCCAAGTCCGGTTCCACCCATGAAAAATCTGTCTGTCGGCGGAATTCTGTCGACATCCACTTCGTCAAACACGCCGACGTATCCGAATTGTGAAGCAAGGTACAGCGCAACTCTGCTGCTGTTGAACAACGGCATATACCATTCTGAACTGAACTGCCACTTGTGGAAGTTGACTGTACCGGGCAACAACGGTCCGCCGGACACTTGAATCGACAGCGACACATTCGATCCCGTGACGGGGAAAATCGGATTGTCGATGCTGCTGCGCGAGATCACTTGCGTAATGCTGATCTGGCTCGTCTTCCCTTCAAGATAATATCCCCGGCCGTCAGTAACATTGTTGTGCTGGGCATTGAGAATCCAGTCGCCGCGGAAATAGTCATCCGGCCAACGGAATCTGCGACCGATGCGCAACGAGCCGCCGGTCTGGGCGAGATCGTAGTAGTAGCTCTGACGCGTGTCGAAAAGACTGACGCCGAGCGTGGTCGGCGTATCCCACAGCCATGGCTCGGTAAATCCAATGCTGAATGTTCGGAACCGCGACGCTTCGCCAAACTGCCACTCGAAGTTCAGGATCTGCCCTGCGCCACCCGACAGTGGCTCACTAATGGAAAAATTGTTGATGGTAAATCCGATTGCACCCGTAACACCGAATGCGCCGCTGTAGCCAACCGACGCATTGATGTTGTCGCTTGATTTTTCTTCCACCTCGTAGGCGAGATCAACAGTCTTTCCGTCGTCACGCACGCTGTAGTCGGGCTTGATCTTTTCCGGATTGAAATAGTTCAGCACAGAAAGCTGTCGGATGCTGCGGACAATTGCCGCGCGGCTGAAGTAATCGCCCGGCCGCGTATACAATTCGCGGCGAATTACTTTGTCGTACGTTTTGGTGTTGCCTTTGATGTTGACCTGCCCGATGACAAACTTATTCCGCTCGTACACCCTGATTCTGATGTCCACGCTGTCGGTGGCCACACGGGTCTCTTCCGGTTCGAGGTTGAACGTCAGATACCCATTGTCGAGATAGAGAGATGCAACGTCGCTCTGCGATTCGTTGCCACGGAGGTTCTGCTCGAACTTTTCCTGATTGTAAATATCGCCCAACTTGAAGCCCAGCGTCTCGTTCAACACTGTGTCGGAATAGACGGTATTGCCTTCCCAGGTAATCGAACGGACTTTGTACTGAGGGCCTTCGTAGACGTTGATGAGAATATTCATGTCGGTCTTGTCGGCGCTGTACCAGATGGAGTCGCTGAGAATCTGCCCGTCGCGATACCCGTTCTTCTTGTAATACTGTGTGATCAGCTTTTTGTCTTCGTCATATTTCTTGCGGTCGAACTTGTGCGACGAGAAGATTTTCCACCATCGGGCTTCCGCGGTTTCTTTCATCGCCCCCTTCAGGTCGCCTTCTTCAATCGCCTTGTTTCCCGCGAAATAGATATTGCGAACTTTGACTTCCTCTCCCTCATCAATACGGACAACAAGGTTGACACGGTTCTTCAATGTATCAATGGATTCCGTCGTCACGTTCACATCGGCAAGCAAAAATCCTTCCGACTCATACAGCTTCTTGAGATCCTTCTGAATCTTGTTCAGCTCGTACGGCGCCAACACCTGTCCGCGGACAAGCGCGATTTTCTTGAGTATGTCGTCCTCATCGATCTCGTCGTTGCCGTAGATTTTTGTGTCCTCGTAGCGGGGAAACTCGGTCACCCTGACGACGAGAAAAATGCCGTCACCGACTTTCTTGTCGATGGCAATTTGCACGTCGGAGAAGATCTTCAGTTGCCAGAGCTTCTTCACCGCCTGTGCGATCTTGTCGCCGGGCATCGGCAACTCATCGCCAATCTTCAGTCCCGTGTTGGCAATGATTGCGGAAGGTTCGGCAAGCGAATTGCCTTCCACTGAAATGCCGAGGATCTTGTAGATTTCTTGAGGTTGAGGAGAACGTTGTGCGAAAAGATGGGATGGTGAAAAGACCAAAATCGCAGCTACCGCCAACACCAACAAACTATGCTTCATGTTATGGTCCGGTTACACTCTTGATAAGACGATCGAAATATCCGCTACCTTGACTCTGGACTTGTTCACTAACCATGCCAAAGCGCCGTTCGCGTTTTTGATAGCTGCGAATCGCTTCGTACAACTCATCACGCCGGAAACTCGGCCACAATTTTGGTGTGATGTATATTTCACTATACGCCAGCTGCCACAACAGAAAATTGCTGATCCGGAACTCGCCGCTTGTCCGGACCATCAAATCGGGGTCGGGCACGTTCTCGGTGGACAGGTACGATGCAACTTGTTGCTCCGTGATTTCCTCCGGCGAGATCTTCCCACTCTTTACATCGGCAGCGATGCGCTTGATGGCTTCAGTCATATCCCATCTGCCACTGTAACTGAGCGCGAGAATCAGCGTCAGTCCGGTGTTGTCCTTCGTGCGCGCAATGTCGTCGAACAGCTCACGCTGCACTTCCTGCGGCAGCCGGGCAATGTCGCCGATAGTTCGGATACGGACATTGTTTGTATGCAGGCGATCGGTCTCATCCTTCAACGCGCGAAGCAAGAGCCGCATCAACAACGAGACCTCTTCCTGGGGCCTCTTCCAATTCTCGGTCGAGAAGGCGTACAGTGTTAGATACTTCACACCCAACTGACCGCATGCCTCAACTGTATCGCGAACCGATTCAACGCCCTCATTATGGCCGGCGATCCGGGGCATACCTCTGCGTTTCGCCCAGCGTCCGTTCCCATCCATGATAATCGCAATATGGTTGGGAATTTCGCCGGAAGTTCGCAGTGCATCCTGAAGTTTCTTGTCCTCTCCGGTCGCTAGCTGAGGTCCTTGTGGCAACGGTAGGAATCTCCCGATGGATAAAAAATGAATCGCCGATTGTGGAAAATCGGCATGAAAATCTAACCTTATTCGGGACGAAAGTCAACTTAAAGGCTGTTCATGTTCTCCATTGACCATTGACCATAGATCGTTGATCGTTGACCATTGGCCATTGATCGTTGGGCAACGCGGGTGTTCCCCGTCAAGACGGAAGTTCATGCCGCTAAGCCGAGCAGTTCCACCTCGGCGCAAAGAGTGTCGCCCTTGTCTCGGCTGATGTACCCTCTGTACGGGGATAGTGAATCTGGTTGCCATTCTATCTGAGAAGCAAAGTCTTTTTCGTCGCGACGAAATCTCCAGCTTGTAGTCGGTAGAGATACACTCCACTTGCGACTCCCTTCGGATCCCAGGTCACGGTATAATCGCCCGGCGATTTCTCTTCATTCAGCAGCGTTGCCACTTCGCGGCCGAGTAAATCGTACACTCGTAGGGACGTATGGCCATACGTCCCTACCGAAAAATCAATTGTCGTTGTTGGATTGAATGGATTGGGATAATTCTGAAACAAGCGATACTCGCTGGCCGTGTTTGTCCCTCCGGGATTTTCCACACCCGTCAGTTGGTCCTTCAACCGGAGAATCGTTCCGTTATATCCGCAAGCCCACAGGGAGAACGTGTTTCCTTCGGTGACGAAGGAATGATCGAGAAGCCATTCCTTGGTTGACAGACTTTCGACAGTCCAATGCGTGCCGCCATCAGTTGTTGAGATGATGTCGCCCAACCCGATTGCCCAGCCCCGCTGCGCATTGATGAACCGGATTTTTTGAAGCTGAGTTCGCGTTCCTGACGTTTGCGGCTGCCACGTCGCGCCACCGTCAGTCGTAACGCTGACCATGCCTCCGATGCCCGCAATCCATCCATGAAGTTCATCGACGAAAGAAACCGACTGGAACATCGTCGAGCCTGAGGTGAAATAGATATGACTCCACTGCGCGCCGCCGTCAGTTGATTTGTAGACGCCGTATTGATTAACGCACCACACGAGCTGGCTTCCGAGAAAACACAAATCCAGAACACTCGATTGAAACTCAGGCGTATCGATCGCCGCAACGGACCACGTGATTCCTGCATTCGTCGTCCGATGCACAACCTGCCGATACGATCCGCTCTCTCTTCCCCCAAAGATCCAGCCACGCTGTGCGTCGAGGAAAACAATCCCTTGTTCGCCATCGACGACACTTGCCGGAGTCGCCGACCACGAGATGCCGCCGTCGGTTGTTGTGTACACACCTGTTGGATAACTGCTTGCGAGGATGTATCCTTGTTGATCATCAATCATCTCAATGTCCGTGAGATAGGTGCCCGCAAAGGCAGGTTCGTGCTGCCACGTATGCCCCGAATCGTCGGTGCGGAACAGGCCGCCTGCGGCTCCCCAACCGGGAACGACAATGGCCCATCCGCGCCGGGGAGAAACGAAGTCCACCGCTTTGAAGTAGTAAGGTCTGCCGACGGAAATCCGCGTCCACGACGTGCCCGAGTTCGTTGTCTTGAAAATCTCGCCCGACTTGCCACCCGCGTATCCGATAAGCCGATCAACAAAACAGACTGATGTGAGCGTGACGCTTGAGTCGACTCGCGAGGGCAGCCATGTGTCGCCGCCGTTCAGAGTCCGCACGACCAACCCGTGTTCACCAACGGCGCACGCAAGGACGGAATCAACTCCACAAATGTCATTCAATGGATTGCCGGAAAACGCGACGCCACGAAACTCTGTAGCCCACGACGCACCATTGTCACGCGTTCCGATGATACTCGCGCTGTCTCCGAGATACCATCCGCGCCCGCGTGAAGCGAAGTGTATGTCAGTGACGCGACCCGGAATATCCACGCGCACCGAGTCCCACGAAGTGCCTGCGTCAGTCGACCGAACAATGAGGTTGCCTCTCCTTGCGAGATTGATCTGCCGTCTCCCCAGCGCCCAGATGACTGTCGAATCCACAATGCTGAGACCAACAACGGGACCAGGAGGACGCCAATAGTCTCCGTCCAATTCTTCGGGCCACTGGAATTTTCTTCCCCATCCTTGCTCGGAGGGTATTGACACATAGATGCTGCCGTTGGTTGTGCCTGCGTAGGGTGTACCGAAACGCCCGAGCTCTATTCGTGTTATTCCTCGCGTGAAATACGGAGGAGGATTAACGGCAGCGATCCAATGCGATCCGCCATCGGACGTCCACAACCATGTGTTGTCTTCTCCGCCGGCGTAGCCTCGCAGCGAATTCAGGAACTTGACCGAGTTCAGCCGCGAGTACGCCGACGCTCGCTGCATCGTCCACGTGACACCGCCGTCCTGCGTTTTCCAGATCGCTCCGTTGGCAACAGTGAACCAGCCGGTGTACTGATCAAGGAACTGCATGCTCGTGATTTCACTTCCTTGCGGATAGGGATGCATCAACTGCCATTGTGCGAGCGCCGGAGACGATCCGGCTAACACGATGAGCGTAGCGAACAGTATCCGATTCATGGAACTCCCTGTTATTTCTGCAGGATCAACCTTCTGACCGCGATGAAATTTCCTACTTGAAGTTTGTAGAAGTACACGCCGCTCGACAAGACGTCCGCATTGAATTGCACTTTATGCTCGCCGGGTTCTTTCACTTCGTTCACCAGCGTCGCGACTTCGCGACCGAGAAGATCAAACACCTTGAGAATTGTCAATTGGGAATTGCC
>CAYJNF010000059.1:0-12257 GCA_964370915.1 uncultured Chitinophagales bacterium | reverse complement strand
GGATTGAGTACGAAAGAAGGGCGAGCCACTGTGGGCTCGCCCTTCTCAGGTTTTATCGGGGCGTCACGCCCGCCCGCTCTACGCGTCGTTAACCGACGAGGCAGAGCTTCAAGTTCATGCTGCGCGACGCTTCACGGCTCGCTGGCTCTGTCACGGCGCCGGGAAGTTGCGATGTTGCCGCGACAGCCGAGCCATCACTCCAATACTCCAACACTCCAACAATCCATCCATCCGCCAATCCCCAATCCCTCATCCCGTTCACTTTGTCGTCAACTCCACCACGCCAGTCCAGCCCTCGGGTGGAGGAAATTGCTTGAAGTGTGCAACTCGTTCGATGTGGAGTTGGGTGGGATAATCCACCGGTCGCAACTTCAGCGCTTCGGTGAATGCTTGATCGGCTTCCTTCCATAATCGAGAATGATAGAGACGCAATCCTTCATGGTAGAGAATAAGAAACTCCTTCCACTCATGCTTCACGGCGTCACTGGCTGTCCCGATTAACTCAAACGTCCGAACGGGCTTTGTTCGTCCGTGTACGGTGATAAAATCCAGTTCTCTGCCAATTATATTTTCCTTCACGAGCTCGTACGTGCCCTCTCCCGCCATAATCGCCGTCCGGTAAAATCTATTGGCTCCTTCCAATCGCGAGGCAATGTTCACGCCGTCGCCGATTACCGTGTAGTCGAACTTCTCTTTTCCGCCCATGTTTCCCACAATCATCTCGCCGGTGTTGATGCCAATGCGGGCGGTGAGCAAGGGCTTGCCTTCAGACTTCCAGCGTGCGCGAATGCGCTCGAGAGTTTCTTGCATTTCCAAGGCACAGAGACAGGCACGCAGTGCATGATCATCCTGCCTGATGGGCGCGCCCCAGAACGCCATCACGGCATCGCCCTCATACTTGTCGAGTGTGCCGCTGTGCTTGAAGATAATCTCCGTCATCTCGCTCAGGTACTCGTTCAGCAAGCCCACCAGTGCTTCAGGCGGCATGCCTTCGGAAAGAGCCGTGAAGCCTTCGATGTCGCTGAACAAGACAGTGAGCTGTCTCCGCTCGCCGCCGAGTTTCAGCTTGTCAGGATTTGCAATGAGCTGATCGACAACCGTCGGGTTGACGTACGTGCTGAACATGCTTTTGATCAGCAACCGCTGCTTTCGCTCGGTAACATAATGATAGGCTGTGCTTGCCACATACCCGACAATGACCGCTGAGATCGGGCTAATAGCGGCCATCACGTAGCTATGGTTCACAAAAGCGAACAGCGCCACCGAGCCGATCACCACAATCTCGGCAACAACAAACAATACTCCGAACAACTCCAGATAGAAGTGACGTCGTCCCTTCCCGCTGCGAAGCCGGGATGTCATGAAGAAAGTGATGAACGCGAACAGGATGATGGTGAGGAACTCCCACAGTTTGGGTTGTGATTGCAGGAACTCATCGCGCAGCACGCTCTGAATAACGTTGGCGTGAATCTCGACGCCGTACATCAGATTATCCCCGTGCTGCGTGCCCCGTGCGATCGACACCGGAAAGAGATCGTGATCTTCCGGCATTGTGGAACCGACGAGAACGATTTTGTCTTTGAATGTTCCGTCGTACAAATAGCCGTACTCGCGATCGCTGAATGTGTTGATCTGCTCCTTCGTCTCCGCTTCTTCTGTTGTCGTTATCGTTGCATCATCAAGCACGTCGGCAAACTTCACGCGCCGAAACGTTCCGCTTGGTCCGTAGAAGTTGATAAGCATCGACGAGGGATCGTACTTCGGAATGACGATGTCGAAGTATGTGAACGACGCGGGATCATTTGCGGGGGTCGCATCATAATCCACGTTGAAGTACTTGTTGAGCACCGCAAAGCTGAACGTGGGGACGCGGACAGTATCAGACACATCGGTTTCGCGTCGTCGGACCCGTTCCCAGAACGGGCTATAGCGCCGGAACACACCGTCGGCGTCATTACGAATGTTGACAAGGCCCAGCGCGCTGTCGATGGGGAAGAATGCGTTGTCGAAGTTCTCCTGCTGCGAGATTATCTGATACTCTTCCCGTTCCGCATTCATCTTTCCGGCAAGCACCACAATACCCGTTTCCCGGATTGCAGCGCGCAAGGAATCATCATTTGCCGGTGAGTACGCGTCTGCTCCCGTGAGAATGATGTCGATGGCGACAACCTTCGCGCCGGCGGCCTTGAGGTTTCGTACCAGGTGTGCGTAGTAGGATCGCGGCCAGGGCCAGCGTGCAGGCAACGATTTGAATGATTCATCCGACACCTCGACGATGACAATGTCACTCGAGTCGGGAATCGCTGGTTGCATTCCGCGGAATTGAAATCGATAGTCGAGTGCCGCAAGCTGCAGGCGTTGGTAGATGCCGAGTCTGAGGATATCCTCTTGCGTGATGACGATCGTCAACAGCGCGGCGACAAACGCAATCAGCACTTTGCGCGCAAGAGGGTTCATGGCTGGTTAGTATTCGAATCGGTACTTGAGACTCCAGAAGTCATCGTTCGCGAACCCTTCATTGTTGAAGTAGCTGTACTGGAGCGAAAGGTTCATGACATGCGTGATATTCCACTGAGCCAGAAAGTCCAGGGCAAGCCGTTTGAAATCACCGAAGGTCGGACTGATGGTCGTGCTCACCGATCCCAATTCGGCCGGCAGAAAATACTGCCCGGTGATAAACAATGTCGAATAGTTGAGTGCGCCGCTTGCGCGGCCCGCCGCGGAAGGAATCTCGTTGTTATTCAACGAGTAGCCGAGATTCGTTTGCAGGGGTGCGGAGAAGCGCGACATGAGATTGAACGACAGCGAGCTATTCCGTACATCCGAATCCAGCACTGAATAGTCGCTGCGCTGCGAGTGCGAGTAGCTGAGCGACATTGAGTGTGAGGCAAGGTAGGTCAACCGCTGGGTCAAGAGCACGTAGATTCTGTTGGTTTGATCGTTGACGGCGCTCATCGAATCGCGACCGTAGTTCGCCAGATCGTTCCGGTTCACATAACGCGTGTACCCGACGGTGATACCGGGCCATGGCCCGCGCGTATCATAACTTGCCGCCGCGTTCATGGTTGTGAACCGCGTTGTTGTGGCCTTTGACTTGCTGGTGTTGTTGGTCAGACGTTCGAAGCCGAGCGTGATGTACAGGTTGTACGCCGTCAAGCGAATCCGGTCAAGCAGATTGAACCCCGCGATGTCCTTGCGCAGGAATGTCTGTCCGAACGACGTATAGTCACTTCCCCGAAAGAGGTATGTTGCCTTGAAGGAATTTTCGAAATAGTTGAGCGCAAGACTCACGTCGTACGCAAACGTTGAAAGATTCTTGAACGACAGCGGGCGGAGATTGTCGTTCACCGTTATGAAATTCTTCAGGATGTCGCGGGCGGATTTGATTGTTGCGGCATCTCTCGTATACACGGAGTCGATGTACGCATCGGTGAAATTGCCGCTCGAGATGTCGCTGTTGTACGCGCTGAATGCTGCCTGCGCGGCCAACTCAACTCTGTTCCTGTCGAATTTTGAAATGAAGTCGGTGCCGACGACGAGATTCTCCTGCGGGCGCGTACCGAATTGAATCGAGCTGATGTCGTCTTTGGCTTTCAGCCACGTGAATCCGATCTGATATTTTTCACCCGAACCAAAACTCGGGCGTATGGCAAACATGTCGCGGGCATAAGTACCGTACGAATATTTTCCCCAGGTCGCAGAGTCAATTCTCGCAAATGCCGCATGAGGGTCGGATTGCTGCTCGGCAGGAAGGTTCGCGTAGGGTATTGTTTTGAGCAGCGCTCCCTCAACCTCGCGCACTGTCGTTCCCAATGCCAAATCAAGATTGAACTTGCCCAGGTGGAGCGAGGTATTCAGTCCGCGTACGCGTTTTCCGTTCAGGATCAGATTCGGGAAATTCGGATAGTTGTCGCCATATCCAATCAGCAGCCAATCGGACTGCAACGCGGCATAGCAGCGGTTCTGGGGCTGCCGTTGAGACTGCTCATCCGATGTGAGAAACAGGTTTGCGAGGAATCGCCAGTCACCCTGGGAACCGGTGAACCGCATGTTGGCTCGATTGTACCACGTTCGCACGTTGGCCACCTTCTCTTGACGCAACTCCAGGTCGACGGACCCACTCGGGATGAAGACTTCCGGCGTGACCGCAAGCGGTTCGCCTTCGCCAACAACAGTGAAGAGTGTGCTGATTTGGCGGTGCAGCACGCCATTGCGGTTGAAGAGCCTGACGATGACGCGGTGCTTGCCCGGCTTAAGGCGGCTGCCAACGTTCTCGGGAACGAAAATCAACATATCATCTGTCAGCACTGCAAACTGCGACACATCCGCTCCATCAAGAAGGATTTGAGTTGCCCGTCGGACAACGATGGTGTCCGCACGCATCAGGGAAACGGAAATGACAACATCTCCCGACGCGACGTTGGCATTTGGCTCCGGGCTTAGAAACACGGCCTGAAGATCGTCATCCTTGTTTACGACGGGAAGTTGTAGAGTCCGGCTCGGAGGTTTCGTGAGAGGAGAATTACTGTCGTTCAACGGAAACGCCTCGGCCGTGCCCGTTCGTTGGATCAGAACGATGTAGTAATCGATGTATGGCGACCGAACATGATCTGCCGGAAGCCGTATCGATGCCGTGTTGCCAAGCAAATCCATCTCCCGCGGCATCCATTCACTTTCCCCGAAGGGCCGATAGACAAAGTACACGCGTTCAATGGTTTCACCTTGCTGCAACTCGGCGACCACGGTCAACGGCATATCGCTCACCGCATCAGACGGATTAACAGAGGCGATACGGGTTGAAACCTGTGCGACCATTGATGATGAAAGCAGCAGGAGTATGCACGAGAGAAGTATACCGCGACGCCTCTGAGTGTGCCCGGCGCCGGTGATCAATATTTGCATGGCGAGATCGTTAGCTACGTCGAGGCACAGTCATGCAACAGCCCGGTCGGCAAGATATTCGGTTCTGCCATGACGGGCCTTTACTTAAACTTGATTTCGATTTGTTTCTTATTGCCTTTGCCATCGTTGAGTTCGATGTCGAGGCGGCTTTCTTTGTCGCCAAGTCGCGCAGCAAGTTCGGCGGACAATTTCTCCTCCGGTGTCGACTGCCGGCGTTCAAGTGTGCCATCACGGAATGAGATGCCGGTGAACCCGCCCTCGACATCAACAGACCGGGCTGACACTTTGTTCATCAGGCGGACGAGGCCTTCAAGCACGATCAGTTTGTCGCTTGAATCCTCTGCGCCAAACTGCCCGCTTGTGCCGCGGATGGATGCAACTGATGTGGGAGATGAAAAACGGAATTCTTCCCCCTTCTGCTGCTTCTTGATGTTGAAGCCAATAACGCCTCGCTCCAGATCTGTCGATTTCGAGAACGTCTTCTGATCTTGCGTTCCGTGGACGATGACCTCGGTCTTTTCGCGAACGCGCAGCATGCTATTGTCTTTGAACTTGATGATGGCAATGGATTTTTCCCCTGTTCGCACGCGTTCGCCCGATGAGAGCGTCTCTCCGCGTCGTGCAGGCTGCCACTCCTTGCCCACACCTTTGCGCGCGACGTCAAGAATTACTTTGCTGACCAAGGCAATCGTTGGCTCGTTCGGAGGAGGCGCTGCGCCAAGCAGCAAACTGCAGACAGCAACAACAAGTATGTATGCGATAGTCTTCATGTCTGTTTCCCCTGAGCATTATTCAAAATCGACTGAGCTGACCGCTTCCGGATTTGTCCGGATGTCACCCAGCACTTTCAACAAATCACCAATCGAAATCGGGGAGCCATTCAAACGAATGGTGCCGGTTGGTGAGAGGTTCTGCGACCGGATTTGATCGAAGACCGGTTTCCAATTGGGAGGCAGCGAGCTTTCCAACTCCTGCAGAATCCATGAAAGATCGGTGCTGCGTGCAGTCGATACAGTGAAACTTCGGAGCTGACTCTTGAGCTCGTTGTTCGTGCCACCGGCCTCGCCGACGAGTCCCGCTATATACCAGACATACGTCTTGCCCGGCTTCAACGCTCTTGCTCCTGCGGCCGGGTATCGATATGAACGCGCGGAGACAGTCTCTGACAAATGGGGAGTGCCGGATGCAGTTTCTTCGAGGCTCTGCTGCCCGGGAAGTTGCTCGTAGATGACGATGGCAGAGCGCGGGCCGTCGTATTGCCACTCGAACAAGGGGAACTCTTCCACAATCGTTTCGCCTTCGGCGGGCGAGATGAGCACGGGCGAGGACGGGTTCGTGAGCACAAACGTAAAATCATCGTCACCACTATTGCCGCTCCCCTCCTCCTTGACAATGACTGTGAACCTGTAACTGCCGGCCGGCATTGATCCGCTCGGGAGTGCGATGTCCTGGAACGCAGCTTTCGCTTGCGGGTTGAAGACATAGCCGTCGACCGTCCGTTGCGGAATGCCCGGGGGTTCTTTGCCAAGTTCGAGGTTCGTGACGGTTTTCGTTCCGTTGATGGTGAACGGTTTCGAAATAAACTGCGCCGCGTTGGAATACGTGGTGCCTGCTGCCAGTTGAACATCCAGGTTTATCGTCATGACTGCCTGAACGGTACCCGGCGCCGACATGGTAATTGTGAACAACCACTTGGGCGTCGTTGCGTTAAGATAGTCGAGATCGCTGATGGTCAGTGTGTTCACTGGAGCTGCGATCGTCGTGACCGTGATCTGCGACGACGCTGTGGGTGGTAACAACAGTGAGAAGAGAGAAATGATAACAACTCCCCCCGTCTTCAAGCGGCTGAGCTTTCTCTGCATTGCGGTCCCCTTCCGATATGTATGAATGGACAACATCCCCTGAAAATGATAACGAAATCTGCCATGTTTAGCAATCGGATTGTCGGGTGATAGAAAACAAAAAGGAGAACCCGCGTGAGGGCTCTCCCTGTGATGGAAGACTAAAACCGGCTATTGCTTAGAAATTTCGAATGTCGTTGAACAAGGCAAACGCCATGAAGCCAAGCAACAGCACAAACCCGGCGCGCTGGATGATCAGCTTCAACCGCACCGGCAATTCGCGGCCAATGATTCCCTCGACTGCGAGAAACACCAAATGACCACCATCGAGAGCAGGGATGGGCAGTATGTTAAGGATTGCGAGGCTGATGCTGAGAAACGCCATGAAACCAAGATAGGTAATCACCCCCAGCTCGGCAGTCTGCGATGCGAGTTGGGCAATTTTGATCGGGCCAGCGACGGATTGCGCGAACGGTGTCTTTCCGCTGATGATGCCACCAATTCCCTGAACCGTCAGTGCAATGACGTTGCCGATGCTTTTGATTCCTTCGGGCAGAGCTTCGAGAAGTGAGTACTCGGTCTTTGTGACAGGCCCGTTGTACCGCAATCCGAAGGAAATGCCGATGAGGCCGTGTTCGTTTGGCGTGACGGTCGCATGCATAACGGTGTCGCCACGACGCCACTCGATGGGAAGCGATTTGCCGGCGTGTGCTTTGACAATTTCGTTTACTTTTTTGTCGTAACGAATCGGTTGTCCGTTGAGCGTGAGAAGCACGTCGAGCGGCTTGAGTCCGATCTTGCCGGCAGGTTTTCCGGGATCGACCGTGTTAATGACAATCTCCGTATGATTGGGAGTTATGCCAAACGATCCTTCGTTCAAGTTCTGGAGTGTCTGTTGCGGCGCCCGCAGCTGAAGTTCCTGCCCGTTGCGCAGCACAACAATAACAAGATCGTTTCCGATGTTTTTCAGGTAGATGTGGTTGCGAACGTCTTCCCAGTCTTTGATCGGCTCGTCGTTGATCTTCAGAATCTTGTCGCCACTCATCAATCCTGCGGACTCTGCCGGGGTACCTTCGAGCACGTAGCCGATTTCTGTCGTGTTCCAAACACTCTTCCCTTGAGTGTAATTGATGCCCCAAAAGATCGCGACAGCAAGCAGGATGTTCATGATGACACCTGCAGAGATGACAATCATCCGCTGCCAGATTGGTTTGGAACGGTACTCCCATGGCTGGGGTTCTTGTTCAAGATATTCGGTGTCGAAGCTTTCGTCGATCATGCCGGCAATCTTCACGTAGCCTCCGATCGGGATCCACGAAATGCAGTAATCGGTTTCACCGATTTTCTTGCCGAACGCCCGCGGGGGAAATCCGAGTGAGAATACGTCCACTCGCATGCGGAACAGCTTCGCCGCCAGAAAATGCCCCAACTCGTGAATGAACACGAGAATGCCAAGGGTGACAATGAAATAAAATATCGTGTTCACGAGTTCCATAACCTGCCTTCACTCCTACTGTAAGGTGGCGGCGAATTGTTGAGACCGCTGCCGTGTCTCTGCGTCAATACGGACGATATCGTCGAACGTTGCATTGTGTTGAGGAACGTGTCCTCCGAGTGCGTCTTCGATGAGTCTGGGAATGGAAGAAAAGGAAATCTCCTCATCCAGGAATTTCTGCACGGCAATTTCATTCGCGGCATTCAAGACTGTCGTAGCAGTGCCGCCCATTTCGAGTGCCTTAAAGGCGAGGGCGAGACACTCAAACTTCTCCAGATCAGGCTCACTGAACGTCATCTGCTGCGCCGCTGAAAAATCCAAACGCCGGTATGGTGCAAGCGGGCGATCGGGGTACATCAACGCGTACTGAATCGGAATCTTCATGTCGGGAAATCCGAGTTGCGCCTTCGTTGAGCCATCCTTGAACTCCACCATCGAGTGAACGAGGGATTGAGGATGGATGACCACCGTAATCTGCGAAGCGGGCAGCCCGAAGAGCCAATGAGCTTCGATGACTTCAAGTCCCTTGTTCATCAACGTGGCCGAGTCGATGGTGATTTTGTTTCCCATTCTCCATGTCGGATGGTTAAGAGCGTCGGCAACCGTGATCGTGTGAAATTTTTCTTTCTCGAGTGTTCGAAATGGTCCGCCCGAAGCGGTGAGAATCAGTCGCTCAACGTTATGCGGCTCCTCGCCGCGCAAACACTGCAGGATCGCGCTGTGCTCGCTGTCCACCGGAAGCAACCGTACATCGTGCTTGCGCACAGCGTTCATAATGATCTCACCACCAACAACAAGTGTTTCCTTGTTTGCCAGGGCGATGTCTTTTCCCGCTTCGATTGCGCGCAGCGTGGGCCTCAGGCCTGCAAATCCGACAAGGGAACTCACCACCATATCCACATCCGTACGAGTCGCTATGTCGCAAAGCCCATCTTCTCCCACGAGCACTTCGGTGGTGCCATTCACTAACTTTTTCAGCACAGAAGCATTGCACTCTTCCAGCACGACAACGCCGCGCGGCTTGAATCGCTCGATCTGTTCGCGAAGCAGATCGATATTGCGATGCGCAGTCAGATACGTGACGCGAAACCGGTCCGGGAAATGGGCAATCACATCGAGCGTGCTGCGCCCGATGGATCCCGTGGAGCCGAGTATCGCAATGTTCTTCTGATTGTTCACGCTGAAAAAGTTCATCTCCCCACAAGAAACAAAATCACCAAGCGATTCGTTCTTGAATCTGAACTTGGTGATGCATTCGTGCTGGCAAAAAGGTACGCAAATCAACAATCGTTAGCAAGGAACAAAACCCTCCGGAAATTGCATACTGAGGCAATTTTGGTATATTAATCGAGAAATCTATGATGCACTTTTCCCTGACATCAAAATCCCTGCTGCTTGCGGCGAGCATTGCTCTTTTCATTCTCAGCGCGACCAGCCAAACTCCCGACACGAACAACCGCTACCGTCTTGCGCAAAGCTATGAGCAGGGGGGCGATTTCGAAAGCGCGGTGAAATTGTACCGGGATCTTGTCACGGCCGACCCAACGAACTACATGTTCTTCGAAGGTCTGCGCAGGTCGTTGCTTCAACTTAAGCGTTACGACGAGGCCCTCGGCCTTATCAAGAATCGTCTCACGCAGAATCCCAAAGATGTCAACCTGCTGTGTTTGTACGGCAGCGCGCTGTATCAATCCGGAAATGAAAAAGATGCTCTCGCATCGTGGGAAGGAGCTGTGGCGACCGATCCGACCAATCAGAACATCTATCGCCTTGTGGCCAATACGATGATGGAGAACAGGCTGCTGGAGAAAGCGGCGGAGACGTATCGGCGCGGACGAACAGCGTGCAAAGATTCCAACCTCTTCACGATTGAACTCGCGCAACTGCTTTCGATCACGATGGATTACTCGGGCGCGACGCTGGAGTTCCTTCGCTATCTCTCCCAGGCGCCGGCGCAGCTTGGTTACGTTCAGGGACGACTTGCGCAGTTCACCGGCAAAGAGGATGCACGCACCGCGGCTATTGAAGTCGTGCGCGAAGCTCAAAAATCGTCGGACGACGTGAATCTCCATCGGCTTCTCGGATGGTTGTTGTTGGAAGGCAAACAATACACCGAAGCGTTTGATGTGTACAAGAATATCGACAGACTTTCGAATGCGAAGGGGAGTGAGATCTACTCTTTTGCCGACAGGGCGTACAAGGAAGGCGCGTACGCAGTTGCCGCAGACGCGTACAAAGAGGCAATCGATATTCCCTTGGCGCCGCAACGACTACCGTTTGCCAAATACGGTTACGCTCTTGCAATGAAAGAGTTGAGTGTGCAAGCCGACTCAAGCTTTGATTCCGCGCCGCTCACAGGCTCTGTTCCCGAATCCCGGTCACGGTATGCAACGGCGATTGACTATTTCCGGAAAATTATCGCGGAGTATCCGAACACGGATCATGCGGCCCGATCGTATTATCAGATCGGCACAATTCAGTTTACCAAGTACTTCGACCTCGACGGCGCGCTTGCCTCCTTCAAGAGCGTCGAGCAATTCTTACCGCCGATGAACAATGTACTGTATGATGTGTTGCTGAAAACCGGCGAGGTGCTCACCGCACGGGGCGATACCGCGGCTGCTGCAGAAAAATTTCGCAGGGTGGTGGCTGCACAAAACGCCACTCCCGATCAGCAGGACGAGGCAACGTACAGGCTCGCGGAGCTTGCGTATTTTGGAGGCAACTTCAGCGAAGCAACGCGCCTGCTGCAAACCATCAGCTCGAATACCAAGGCCGACTACACCAATGACGCAATCCAGTTGTTGACATTCCTGGAAGAAAATTCCGTCACGTCTGAAGCACCGTTGAAAGAATTCGCCCGGGCTGATTTTCTTTCGCGTCAGAAACGATATTCGGAAGCGACGCCGGTGTTGCAGGCACTGATCGAAAAGAATCCGCAGGCGTTGTTTGTTGATGACGGGCTGATGAAGATCGCGTCTCTGCAAACCAGCGCCCGCTTGTACTCCGACGCGCTGGCCACCTATCAACGGTTGCTCGATCAATTCAAGGAAAGCAGCATCGCGCTTGATAAAGCACAGTTCAACATTGCCGTGTTGTACGATTACCCGTTGAATGAAAAAACCAAAGCGCTTGCCGCGTATGAAAAGCTTCTGGCGGATTATCCGGAGTCGTTGCTCGTCGATAAGGCAAGAAAGAGAATCAGGGAACTGAGGGGAGACTTACTGTGAAAGCTTCACACCGCACATTTCGATTGTCTGCTTTTCTGGTTTCGTGTCTAATCTTTTTCTCATCTCTTGCGGGCGCTCAATCCAAAGTTCTCATCCCGATGGATCTTTCACAGAGCGATCACCTGAAAGCGTACGGCATCGCGTACTGGGCTTTGACGAAGGGGATTGAAATCGACTGGCTGCTCAATTATCGCGGCGGTTCGTTTATGATCGACAACCGCGAAGTTGTTGCCGCGGAATGCAGAATCCGCGGGGTGTCGTTTACGCAACTCGGCGCGGCAGAGGCGTCGCAAATCTACTCCGAGGTGCAGCAAGAAGATAACAACATGGACGTGATTCGCCTGGAGAAGGCGCCGAAGGTTGCCGTGTATGTGCCGCCGGGATTCCAGCCGTGGGATGATGCGGTGACGCTCGCGCTCGAGTACGCGGAGATCACGTATGACAAGTTGTGGGATGATGAAGTGATGGCCGATAAGCTGAATGAGTATGATTGGCTGCATTTGCATCACGAAGATTTTACCGGACAGTATGGAAAGTTTTATGCGTCATTCGCACAGGCAAACTGGTACATCGAACAACAGGTGACGCTGGAACGCGAGGCGAAGAAGCTGGGGTTCCGGAAGGTATCGGAACTGAAGAAAGCGGTTGCGCGGAAAATCAAGCAGTACATTGGCAGCGGCGGGTTCGTGTTTGCCATGTGCTCCGCCACGGACAGCTACGACATTGCGCTTGCAGCCGAGAATACCGACATTTGTGATGTCATGTACGACGGCGATCCGCCGGATCCGA
>CAYJNF010000058.1:0-12266 GCA_964370915.1 uncultured Chitinophagales bacterium | reverse complement strand
ACTTCGCCCTGAACGTCCTCAGCAAGTCTCTTTCGAAGATTGCCGATGAATTCGTCTTTTGTGAGGCCTGAGGCTTCCACATCGCCAATGAGCGGCATCGTTATGGCGCCATTGTCCTTCACCGTCTGCGTGGTGGTGAACTCGTTATATCCAAAGACGGTAACGAGCAGTTGATCGCCCTTGCCAATCACATAGTCGCCACCTTGATTCTGAGCAGGGGAGATGCTGATTACGAGAAACGAGAGCACGAGAAGCGCAGCTCCCCCGTGTCGCGAAAAGAACGAGGCGGTTGTGTTCATGAATCTGCTCCGAGTTATGTTCATTCCGAATCCTCACTAATCAGAAAAAAGTGTTACGGCTTGAAGCGCAGTTGAAAAGCCCACCCCATCGAACTTTGAGTGAACAGCGCCCAAGCTCGCTGGGTTTTCATGAAGCCCTTGTTCCTCTCTACGAGACCGAAGGTCAAGTTCGAGCTTTTGTGATATGGGTCCACGAACACGTAGAGGTTTCCGGCCAGATTTCTGGCAGCACGTAATGCCGCGAAAGCTGGCTGTTAAGGTAATGAATTGAACATCCAAATCCAACTTGCATTTCCAAGCCGTTGGTGCTACAGCACCAGTGTGATAGTCGCTAACGTCACCTTTCTTGCGGTACACGGCGGTGACTCGCCGCACGATGACAGCCCTCCTTTTTCCCCATCTTAATGTCTCAGAATCGAACCGTCGGGTTCAGAAGGTGAGAAAAAATTATACAGTCGTTGGGCATGCAAATGGTCGAATGTTTGAATCTTCAATCGTTGGTTCAAATCAGACCGGCGTTTCCGACTCGCTTTCTGCAATCAAGGTATCAACCAACAATGGCATGAAGGTTGACACACCCTTGTTGATTTTGTATCTTTCGCTGCAACACGCCGTGAAACCTCTGACTCACATCCGGACAGGAACACCATGAAGAACCATATAAGTATGACAGAAGTGTGGGATATAGTACGCCGCAGGAAGTTGTACTTTCTTGTCCCCTTCATTCTCATCTCGACGATCAGTGTCATCGGCGCGTTTGTGTTGCCGAAGAGATATGAATCGTACACAACAATCCTCTTGCAGAAGGAAGATATTCTCAATCCCTTTATGGAATGGCAGAAGGCCGTTGCACTCGCGGCCCCCGATCAGTTGACGCTGCTGAATGAGATTATCTTCAGCAGGTCATCCATCGAGAGGCTGCTCGACAGTCTTGGCATTAGCCCGCAAGGGGGAGCCGAAAAGATGGAGAATCTTGTCGCAGACACGCGCCGCAAAATCTCGATTGAGCAACGAGCCTCGGATTCGTTCCGTATCTTCTATGCCGACAGTGATCCGGTGGTGACGCAGAAGGCGGCGACCATTATTGCAAACATTTACATACAAACAAGTCTTCGTTCGAATCAACAACAGAACGAAGACATCGTGCGCTTCTACGAAAAGAAAGTCGACGAGTTCCAGAAGAAGTTTGAAGATGAGCAACGGTCGCTCCTGACTCTGCAGCAGAGTCGTCTTGGCTCCACTCCGCTGGAAGAAGTGTCGCTCCGTCCGAAGCTCACCAGGATCAAGGACGAGATGGGCGCGAACGAAAAAGTGCTTATGCAGCAACAGCAGGCACTCACACTCATCAAATCGTATCGCGAAAACATCGACAACCCGTCGACCGTTGCCCAGATTTCTGCACTCGATGCAGGATCATCCGTACAGTACATCAATGAATTGAAAGCTCTCGCGGTGAAGTATACCAACCTGCTGAGCCGTTACACTCCCCGGTATCCGGAAGTGCAGGTGGCGCGCGCTCAACTCGTCGATCTGCTTGAGAAAGCCTCTGAAGCATTGCAATCGGAAATTACGAGCACACGCTCCAAGCGCTCACGCCTGGAGGCCGATTGGAATGAAACCAACTCCAGTCTTTCAACGGCAATCAACACGAATGAAGTAGGTACTGAGCGGCAGTCGAGTTACGTTATTATCAAGGAACTGTACGACACGATGCGGCAAAAGCTCGAAGCCGCAAAGCTCAATAAGGAACTCGGAGACCGCGGCGCGAGCAAGTATGTGATTCTTGATCCGGCACAGATTCCTTCATTTCCAACCAAGCCAAAGAAGGAGCTGATTATCGGCGGTGGTTCGGCTCTTGGTTTGCTTATCGGTATTGCCGCAATGTTCGCAATGGAATATTATGACCCGACTATACGAAGGCGACAAGACATCGAGGTCTTCAACAAACCAATCATTGGTTACTTGCCCTGATCTCATGGCATGACAGACCTTCACCTCATCCACAAAACAACGAATGACACCTGACATAGAAGACAACAACGCAATACCGGAGTACAGGGACGAAGAGCCTGAAGAGCAGGGACGGCAGCAGATTGTCCGGAAGGGGAAACTCATTCTGTACAATCGGCCGGCCAACCCGTCGCTCGATGAATCGATCGTTTCCGTACAGCGCTACAATTGCTTTGGCAGCAATCTGTTTCCAAGCCGCAATGCCGAATTGCAGCTGGCCGCAGGTGTCACGAGCGCGGCAAATGGCGACGGCAAGACGATGGTTGCAGCAAACCTCGCCACATTCTTCGCGCTCGACACGCAGGACGACACGGTGCTCATCGATCTGAACTTTCGCCAGCCGAAACTTCACGAAGTGTTTGGCGTTCATCCGACGCCGGGCATTCTCGACTCGTTGCGCAACGATACCATCACACTCTCACGCAGTGCAATCAAGGGGCTGTGGATTCTGCCGCTCGGAGAGATGAAGGGCACAATGATGAGCTTTGACAAGATTCTTGAACTGCGCGAGGTCATCGGCACACTGAAACGCCAGTTCAGGTTTATTGTTGTCGATCTGCCATCTGCCATGGAACAGAGTTTTCCGGGCATGATAAGCAGTCATCTCGACGGATACGTTGTTGTGGTATCAGCAGGGAAAACAAAAAAAACCGAGATTCGAAACCTTGTCACCTCGCTCAACGAAAACAAGATCATTGGCTTTGTTATGAATCGCGTATCGCACGGGATGGCAAAGACATGACGACGATTGTGTACATATTGTCAATCTTGTACATACTCGTGTATTTTGCCTCGCGGCCAAAAACGACCGTTGTGACGACCAAGAAGCGCATCCTCATTTACGCAAGCGTGCTTTCCATGATCATGCTTGGCCAAACATATTACATGGTCAAGCGCCCACCAACAGTGAACTACTACGAAACCGGATGGTACGGTTTTATCCAGTACCTGAACGCGCGCTTCGCAACCAACGGGAATCCCAACCGTATCCCAACCCCAGAGAATCCCTGATGACGAACCGGCTGAATGTGGATCCGGCGGCACGGGTATCTGTAACAGATGGGCGCCGCTTGGATTCTCAAATATTTGTTCTTCTGGGTCTTGCCGTCGCGGGGTCTGCCATTGCCTTGCTCAATCTGTATCTCGATGGGAATCTGATAGCGACAGTCGGGTTGGTTCTCATTATCGCGTTTGTGGCCATCTCAATTTTCCGCCCGAGCATTAGTCTGTACGTGCTCGTCTTCCTTGCTCTTGCCGTCGAACAGATTGTTCAGGATTACGGGTGGACTGCGAGACTCCCGTATCATCGCAACCTGAATAACATCATCCCCTCACTCACAGGAGTCGCAATCAACCCGCTCGAAATCCATCTTCTCTGCATCCTCGCGGGATTGCTGCTGCGCCTTATGATCATAAAAGAGACGCACTATCGGGTGATTGCCTGGAAGCAGTTGCTGTTGTATCTCGGTGCGATCATTTTTTTTGTTATTTATGGAGTGTGGAAAGGCGGGGAGTTTCTGCCTGCGTTGTGGGAAATTCGTTCCATCATTTACCTCGTCATTCTGATGGCTGTTGTTCCGCAGGTCATCAGGACTGAAGCTCAAATCAGACACATGATCTGGGCAATCATCGCAGGCCTTGGTTTCCGTGCCATTGAAGTAACACGGCATTTTGCGGGAGTCGACTTCAGTCTTCTGAAGAGCGGCGGCGGATGGGGAAATCATGAAGATGCCGGAATGCTTGCGTCGATGCTGGTGTTTGTTCTCGCCATGAGGCTCTACAAGGCCGACCGCAAACAGAATGTGGTGCTTACGATTCTGTTTCCCTTGATAATTATTGCCATCATCGCATCGGATCGCCGGACAGCCTATCCGGTGCTTGCCGGCGGACTGATTTTCTTCTGTGTGATTCAGCCTCCTGAAATACAAAAGAGGATTCTGCGTTTTACCTGGAAAATAGGCATTGTGTTCGTGCTGTATTGCGCGGTGTTCTGGAACTCGCAGTCGGACAGTATGCTAGTGATGCCGGTAAAGAACATTCGTATGGGACTTGCCGGCGATGACAAAGCAGAGGCATCAGATTCTTATACATCCAATCTCTATCGAAAGGTGGAGAATTGGGATTTGCAGAAGATGGTCACCGAACGTCCGTTGCTTGGCACCGGCTACGGAGTCAAGATTGATTACTATATGCCGATACCGCTATTGTGGGACCTGGGGTTTTACATCCCTCACAACCAAATATTGGCGGTCATGGCGAAGACAGGAATTATTGGGTTCACCATCTTTGTCTTTTTCTATTTGTCGGTGATGGCTGAAATTGGATTCGCATTTGGGAAGCTTTCGGAGAATAAGTATTTCCACGCCGTGCTTGTTCTTGCAGGAGCGGCGGTGATTAACCATCTTGTGTTTTCGTCATTCGACATCATCTTAACGTACAGCAGAACGAACGTGTATCTCGGCGCTCTTCTCGGCGTATCGTCTTCGATCTTTGCATTGCAAACAAAGAAAGAAGAAGAAATGGCTGCGCAACCACCGTCCGAATCTCCGGCACATCCTGAACGGCATTGGCTGTTGCTGCAACCACCGGAAAAAGTCGTGGTCGGCTGAACAACTCAAGCAGTATTTTTTGAGCACATACAAAGGGGGGATTTACAGTCGCACCACGATGAACGAAACAACTGCAACCATAGCACGCAATACCAAGGCCATGATGGGGAGCCAGGTGATCACCTGGATCTCTTCCTTCATCCTGATGTCGTTCATGCCGCGCTATCTCGGGGCTGAAGAGTGGGGGCGACTCTACTTTGCCATGTCGCTCAATGGCATTACAGGATTGTTGATCGACCTTGGCCTCACCACACTGATCGTCAAAGACGTCGCCCGCGACAAAGAGAAGGTAAGCTCACTCGTTATCAATGGACTTGCCCTGCGGTCGCTCGCCTGGACATTCTCGCTGGTGGCAACGATGGCCTTTGTCGTTCTCGCCGGTTATCCGACGCAGACGGTGCAGGTGGTGTTTATCCTCGCTCTTGCGAATTGGTTCTACGGGAATTACGATCTCTTTCACAGGGTCTTCATCGGACTCGAACGCATGGAATACCGTTCGATCTGCCTGGTGGTTGAAAAAGTGTTTCTCGCGGTATTTGGCGTGGCTGCTCTTGTGCTGGGAATGGGACCGGTGGCCGTCGCGGTTGTTATGCTGCTCAGTATGGTGGCCAATTTCGGAATGAGCTGGTATTTTCTCCGCAAGACGGTGAAACTGCATTTTGAGATTACGACAGCAATCTGGAAACCGCTTCTGATCAACGGATTTCCCTTTCTCATCTCGTCCACGTTTGCGTTTATTTACTATCGCATTAACGTCATGATGATGTCATCGATGACGAACGATGCCGTGGTGGGATGGTACGGAGCGCCGTACAGATTGTTCGACACGCTGATGTTCTTTCCGCTTATTCTGACCACAGCAGTGTTTCCCGTGCTGGCGCGATTGGGACACACTTCAAAAACAAACATGACACAAACGTCAAAACAATTGCTGGATCTCACGTTGATCGTTGCCGTGCCGCTTGCGGTCGGCATGGCGTCGCTCTCTCAGCCGATTATTTCGGTGCTGTTTGGACTGAAGGAATTCTGGAATTCAGTTGTGCTACTGCAGATACTTGCCATCAGTGTGTTGCTCATTTATGTTGACTTTGTGTTGAACACGGTATTGGTTGCGAACGATAAGCAGAAACAGCTTTCCGTTGTCGCGATGATCGCAACCATCATCAGCATCGGCATCAACTACGTTGCCATCAAATACACGCAAGAGACGTGGGGAAATGGAGCGATGGGCGCGGCCTTTTCAACCGGCGTCACGGAAGTCTGCGTCATGGCGATGTCGATCTTCCTTCTGCCAAAGGGAATATTTGGAAAATCAAATCTTGTGCTCGCCGGAAAGACACTCCTCGGCGGCGCAGTGATGTGGGGCGTGGTGTGGCTGGTACAGAGAGAAGTTCCGTACGGACAAGGATGGATTCTGGCAGGCGGCCTGGGAAGTGTTGTGTACGCAGCAATGCTGTTTTTCCTGAAAGTGGTGTCGAAGCGGGAAGTAAACTTCCTCATCAACCTATTGCCGATGCGCAAGCGCTTTGCCGCATCGCTTCCCAACGATTAAGTGAGAAGATTGTTTCCATGAAGATTTTGATGATTTTTCAGTTTGCACCATACCCCGCAGACCTTGGCCCTGCAAAGCGGAATTTTCCGTTCTTCCAGGAGAACCTGAAGCGGCACGATGTGACGGTGCTTTCGTTTGGCACGGCGGAAGAAGAAAAGAGAATGCACGACAAGTTTGGCGATCAGTGCAGGATTGTTTATATCGATACCAAGAGATTGCGTGTGGTGAACTTTCTTCTGCGCATCTGGTTGTTGTTAACGGGCCGCAGCTCCTATCGCAGGTTCTACAGCTGGAAAATGCAGCGCGCAATCGATCAGCTCGTGCAGGAAGAGCACTTCGACCTCATACACTGTTGCACGACGATGCTGGGATATCATCGGTTTCCCAAGCACATTCCACTCGTCGGCGATACGCATAACGTAGAGCACGATGCGGTCTATCGCGCCTATACGCAAACGACGTCGATCGTCAAGCCCTACTATTATTGGGAATACCTGAGGATCAGAGAGGAAGAGCTGAAGAGCTGCGAGCAATTTGATGTGATGATCGCGACGACACAACAGGACTATAAGAAATTTCACGCGGTCATGCCGGACAAAAACATTCACGTGATACCCAACGGTGTCGATCTTGCCTTCTTCCAGGATCAGGGCGTTCAGGAAGTGAAGCACTCGATGGTGTTCACCGGACTGATGAGCTACTATCCGAATAATCACGGCATTCTTTTTTTTCTGGATGAAATCTTTCCTCTCATTCTCGAAAAAGTGCCCGATGCAACCATCATGATTGTCGGCGCGGAGCCGCCAAAGAAACTCCAGCGCAGAGCGTCCGAGAATATCACCGTGACAGGTTTTGTTGATGATGTGAAGCCGTACTTTGCCCGGGGGCAGGTGTTTGTGATTCCGCTGAAGATTGGTGGAGGAATTCGCGGCAAGGCGCTCGAGGCGATGGCGATGCGCCGCCCGATTGTGAGCACAACGCTTGGGTGCGAAGGGATCAATCTCAAGCATGAAGACTCGGCGCTGTTCGCCGATACCCCTCAGGACTTTGCCAATGCGGTTATCCGGATGTTCAATGAGCCTGCATTGCGGCAACGGCTCACAGAAAAAGCCTTCAAGAATGTGGTGGAGGGATACAGCTGGGAAGTGAACGGACTCGCGTTGGATGCGGTCTATCAATCATTGGTCAAAACGAACGGTCCGGCAGCAATGGCCAGGCAGTACTCAACAGTCAATGCGTAACAAGGAGAACAACGAACACCATGGTGATTCACACTGATTGTCGGTACTATGAGGGCGCGAAGCCGTGTGATTTTCATAAGCGCGACGGAAGACCCTGTGAAGGCTGCAAGGACTACGATCAAATCCGATTTCGTATTCTCATCGTAAAGCTGGCTGCTGTCGGCGATGTTCTGCGCACGACGTCCATTCTTCCGGCGCTCAAAAAACGGTACGACGGTGCTCATATTACCTGGATTACCAAGTCCAGCGCAGCGCCGTTGCTGAAGGGAAACCCGCATATCGATCGCGTACTTGTTACTGAGGGAAATTTTCTCGAATATCTCCGTAACGAACGATTTGATCTCGGTATCTGTCTCGATGCCGATCCGCACAGTGCAACGATCCACAGTGTTGCCCGATGTGCCGAGCGCCGCGGATTTGTCTGTGACGACGCCGGTCGTGTGCAGACGGTTGACCAGCGTGCGCACGAGTGGTGGCTGATGGGATTGAACGATGCGCAGAAAAAGGCCAATCGCAAAACGTACCAGGAAATTATGTACGAAATTTGCGGCCTTGACCTTCCGACTGCGCCGCCGCAACTCGGGATGAATGGCACGATCGAACAATTTGCAAAGACGTTTGTAGCAAAGAATTCCTCACTCCGGCAATTCAAGAAAATAGTCGGGGTGAATACCGGTGGAGGCGGACGGTGGCAGTACAAGAAATGGACGTACGAAGGCTATGTTGAATTCATCGAGTTGATGAAGAGTCGCCATCCTGATGTTGGGATTGTTATTGTAGGCGGGCCGGAAGAAGTTGAGTTGAATAGCCGGATCATGCAGGCGGTCGGCGACAAGGTGGTGGATGCCGGCTGCAATAATTCACTGGGTGAGTTTTCGGCGATCATCAACACGTTTGATTTGTTGCTTACATCCGATAGTTTAGGGATGCACATTGGGGTCGCTCTGGACAAGCCGACCGTCGTGCTGGTCGGTCCGACATCGCCATGGGAACTTGATGTTTTCGGAAAAGGCGAGATCGTCCACAGCGGGATTGAATGTCTTGCGTGTTACCTTTCGCGTTGTGACAAGACAGTGACGTGCATGAATACCCTTCATGCAGATTATGTTCTTTCGATTGTTGAAAAGCATCTGGCGAACGGCGGACGCTGAGCCACACCGGAAGCCAACTCCTACAACGAGTAGCCCGAGTAGCGATGAGCGGTGCACAAAAAATATCCGTAGAGACTACTATGGCCGGACAGAAGTTTCTGAATGTCGGGGCATACGTGCGACTTGTTCGTCCAAAGCAATGGATTAAGAATCTGTTTGTCTTTGCGCCGTTGATTTTCGCAAAAGAGCTGTTCATGGCCGGCCCGGGCATTGCAGCGCTGCAGGCGTTCATTGCCTTCTCTCTTACCGCCAGCGTCGTCTACATCATCAACGACGTTGCCGACGTGGCAGCAGACAGACTTCATCCGGAAAAATGTCTGCGTCCCATAGCCGCGGGGACAGTTTCCCTTGTTGAAGCATTTGTTCTGATCGCCCTCCTGTTGGTCTGTGCTGTGTTCGTCGCCCTTGCCATGGACACGCGGTTCCAGCTCATTCTCGCCGCATACCTGCTGATGAACATTGCCTACTCGTTCAAGCTGAAAGAGATTGTATTGTTGGATGTTTTTGTGATTGCCGCCGGGTTCATGATGCGCGTGCTGGGAGGGGCATATGCCATCAGCGTTGAGACATCGACGTGGCTCGTTCTCTGCACGCTGTTCATCTCTCTCTTCCTCGGGTTTGCGAAACGGCGCGGCGAGCTTGTGATGATGGAAGACTCCGCGCATCGCGAGCGAAAGGTTCTGCAACTCTACCGCGTCGGGTTCCTCGACCAAATGCTGACCATTGCCGCCGCGGGGACTGTCATCGCATACGCATTGTACACGGTTGCGCCCCGCACACTGCAGGTGTTTGGCACCGACAAGCTGATCTATACCACGGTGTTCGTCATCTACGGTATCTTTCGCTATCTCTATCTCATTCACACCACACGCTCGACCGACAATCCAACGAACGCAATAACATCAGACTGGCCGATTCTCATCACCGCATCGCTCTGGGTGCTCTCCTGTGTGCTGTTGATCTACTTCGGAGCATTGACACCATGAGCAAACCCTCGCCACGTGTGCTCACGCTCGTCGCCGCCGGCATGCGACGTCCCGACAGAAATGTGTTGAAGGATCTTGAGGCGGCGGACCAGCATCCCCGTGCCACTTTTTTTGGAGGGGCGCTGAATAGCGATGAGCTGGACGAACGGTTTCTGGCGCGGGCTCCGGGTTTGCGGCGTGCGATCTACCGATGTCTCCCGCGTACACTGGCCCAGATCATCGAGGCGTTTATCATTCGGAACAACTACGATGCAGTCATCTCGTGGTCTGAGCGGTATGGGTTGCCGTTTGCGCTTCTGTTGAAGCTGACGCGCACCAGGGTGCCGCATGTTGCGCTGTTTGGTTGGCCGGCAAAGAGTGAGAAAGCGATTCTCCTCAAACACCTCCATTCGCACATTGATCGTATTCTCATGTGGTCGACAGTGCAGCGCACCAAGGTGATTACCGAACTCGGCGTTCCACCCGACAAGATTTCGTTCATCAAGTGGCCGGTCGATCAGAAATTCTTTCGGCCCATGGAACGCGACACCGATTCGATTCTCGCCGTGGGGAGTGAGATGCGCGACTACCCGACATTCCTCGAAGCGATGCGAGGGCTTGACATCCCTTGCCACATTGCTGCCGGCACGCTCATCGACAAGAAGTCGAAGTGGATCGATGCCATCGACAGCGTCGCAAGTTTTCCGTCGAACATCACGGTCGGGAAGAAGTCGGTTCTCGAACTCCGCGAATTGTATGCACGGTCGAGGTTTGTCGTTATCCCGCTGCATCAAACCGAAACAGACAACGGCATCACCTGCATCCTTGAAGCGTTTGCGATGGGGAAACCGGTGATCTGTTCGCGCACGATCGGCCAGATTGATGTGATTGTGGAAGGGACGACGGGCCTGCTTGTTCCCGTGGGAGACAGCAACGCGTTACGCGAAGCCATTCGTTTTCTGTGGAACAACCCCGCCGAAGCGAAGCGTATGGGACAGGAGGCGCGCACCTACATCGAGCAGCACGCGACGCTCGAACAATTTGTGGAAGTGGTACGACACGAAGTAGAACAATCGATTCAAGTTCACAGGCACAAAGGCACAACACGTACCATACGAGCAAGCAAGACTTTGCGACCGGTATCCTAAAACAAATTCGCGTGAGCGCGAGGTTCTCTATGAAGAACATACCAGTCTTGATGTACCACAGAATCTGCAAAGGCACCGAAGGTGGCCGATCGCGTTACGTTGTGAATGTCGATGTCTTTCGCGAACAGCTGCGATATTTTGCCGAGCAGGGATACTACACACCCAGGCTCGCCGACGCGCTTGGCAACACCAATGGAAACCTTTCGTCCGCCAAGAAGCCGTTGATCATCACCTTTGACGACGGCTACATGGACACCTACGAATGTGCGCTGCCGGCGCTGCGCGATTTTGGTTTCATTGCGATTGTATTTATTGTTACCGATTTCACGCGCCGCACAAACTGGTGGGATGCGCCGAAACACATTGCCGAAGCGCAATTGATGGAGCCCCGACACATCAGGGAGATGAGTATGCACGGCATCGAGTTTGGCTCACACGGAGTGAACCACTGGTCGCTACCGCTGCTGAATGATGATGATCTTGCGTTTGAACTCGGCGAGTCGCGAAAGACCGCGGCACAAGTTCTCGGGGATGATATCCGGTACTTTGCATACCCGTACGGCGAGCTGGATCAACGCGTCAAATTGGCAACGATCAGCGCGGGATACAGGTGCGCATTTGCCAGCAACTCCGGTCCGCTGAATTTTTATTCCGATCCGTTCGAGATCCGTCGAGTGCTGATCGCGAACCAATCGAATGCACCCTATCTTTACATGAAGCTCTCGGGTGCCGAAAAGGCGTTCAAGTGGGTGGAGTGGATTGGGAAGAAGATCGTCGGTCGTCAACCTGCATACGCATTATAGTTTTCTCCGCTCATTCCTTCCGACCATGATGACGCTTTCGAGGCAGTGCACATGTCTTTTCCCGGGCTACCACGTATGATCGAAACGTCTCTCGATATCGAGATTCTCCGCACGCCGGCAGAATTTGATTTGCTTGAACGCGAATGGAATGATCTTCTTGACAGAAGTGATGCGACTGTCTTCCAGACCTACGAATGGCAACGAACCTGGTGGCGGTTTTTTGGTGAGAAGAATTCCGACTCACAACTCTATCTCATACTCGTTCGCGAAGGAAGCCGGCTGATTGCCATCGCACCGTTCTTCATCGAGAGAGTTGTTGCGGTGGGTGTTTTGCCCTTTCGTCGATTGTCATTTCTCGGGCGTGAGATTTCCGATTACCTGGATATCATTGTCGAACACGGAGCGGAAGAACGCGTGGTCCCCGTGCTCGTATCTCATCTTGCCGCACTGATGAATGAGGTTGATGTCATCATGCTGGAGGACATACC
>CAYJNF010000057.1:5496-12361 GCA_964370915.1 uncultured Chitinophagales bacterium | reverse complement strand
GAGCTTGTGTGAAGTCCCGACATAGCCCCGGCATTCATGCCGGGGATCTCAAATCCAACCCCCAACCGCGCAGTGGCTTCAGCTACTTGCAAGCAAGTTTTCACACAGCCTCTAAATGCCGGGGCAATATCATTGGCTGTTCACACAAGATCTTGAATGGGGGAAAAGAACACACAACCTCCTTCGGCGTCAGCCGTTATTCCTTCTCCAGCATTTCTTTTGCTGCCAGCAATTCCTGCTTGTGCTGTTCGCTGATCGTGGGATACTTCAGGTCAAGCGACTTTAGTTTTGCGACGATAATGTCGGCAATGGCGGCACGTGTGAACCATTTATGGTCAGCCGGAATAATATACCAGGGCGCCCATTCCGTGCTCGTGTGATTGAACATGTCTTCGTACGCCTTCATGTACTCATCCCAGTGAGTCCGCTCTTTTGCGTCACCAAGTGAGAACTTCCAGTTCTTTTCCGGCCTGTCGATCCGTTCGATGAAGCGCTTTTTCTGCTCTTCCTTCGAGACGTGAAGGAAGAATTTCACGATCACCGTTCCGTTGCGCGTCAGGTATCGTTCAAAGTTGTTGATGTCTTCGAACCGTTTGTGCCACACTCCCTCCTGTTTCTCGACGCGCGGAATTCTCTGCCCGTTCAGAATCTCCGGGTGTACCCGTACAATGAGCACCTCTTCATAATAGGAGCGGTTGAAAATACCGATACGTCCGCGCTCCGGCAATGCTTTGGTTGTGCGCCAGAGAAAATCGTGATCAAGTTCCTCGGACGACGGAACTTTGAAACTGTACACCTGGCATCCCTGCGGGTTCACTCCGCTCATCACGTGTTTGATCGCGCCATCCTTGCCGGCAGCATCCATCGCCTGAAAAATCAGAAGCAATGAATACGTATCCTGCGCGTAGAGCGTGGCCTGCAGCTCCGTCATTCGTTCAACATCTTCCTGCAATTTCTTCACCGCTTCGTCTTTTGTCTGATACTTTCCGGTGAATTCGGGATCGTAGGCACTCAGACTTATTTTTTTCCCGGGGGGAACGATGAACGTGTCATGCTTCATAGCGTGTGTGTGATTGACGTGAAGGGTTCTGTTCGTGTTTGGAGGAATGCTCCCCGTGACAACTTGTTTCTCACGTGGTGAAATATGCCGGCTCATTGCCCGGCTTCCATTTGATGTTGCAACCGATGCTGGGAATCTGATTCTGATCGACGAGCGCGTTGGCGAGCACGGCGTCCAGAGCAGCTCGTACGTCCCTTCCGGTGACGGGGATCGTGTTGCCGCGTCGGCTGTCATCAAGCTGACCACGGTACACGAGCTTTCTCGACGAGTCAAAGACATAAAATTCGGGCGTGCAGGCGGCCTTGAACGCCTTGGCAACCCGCTGTTCTTCATCATAACAAAACGGAAACGTGAAGCCAAGCTCGTTCGCCATTTCTGCTGAGCTTTCCGGCGAATCTTCAGGATAGCTTTTCGCGTCGTTCGATGTGATGGCTACAATGCCAACACTTTTTGACGCGTAGTCTCTTCCAATGCGCGCAATTTCGTTCTGCACATGCTTCACATACGGGCAATGCCGGCAAATGAACATGACGAGAAGAGCCTTCTTGCCGTCGAAGGTGTCTCGCGAAATCGAGTGTCCCGAAACGACATCGGGCAGTTTGAACTCCGGCAGTGGTGTGCCGAGCGAAAGCATGGTTGAAAGTGTGCTTGCCATGAAAATCCTCGCGGGTCAGAAAATGTCTGTTGCGTGCATTGTGCTACGTCCAAATATACACCGGAAAAAACGCGCGTGCAATTCAGAGAACCTCGGAGAGCTTCTTGATATACGCTGGCGTCGTTCCGCAGCAGCCGCCGATGATCGAAGCGCCGAGATCTTTCCATTCGAGCGCGAAGTGGGCGTACTCATGTTCATCGAGATCACGGACAAGCATTCCTTCGCGCACGTCCGGCTTGCCGATATTGCCGTAGACAGCGAAAGGGATTGAGGGTTTGTGGTTCGAGATATGAGACCCCAATCGATGAATCAACGGTGTCAGGTATCTTGGCGAAATACAATTAAGCGAAAAAAGTGTCGGCTGAAGTTCCGCGACGGTCCTGATTGCATCGGACAACTGCTCGCCGCTGTAGAGTGTGCCATCCTTTCGGCAGGTGAAACTTACGATGACTTCCTTGCCCGCGGCTTTTGCGGCGGCACATGCCGCGTACGCCTCGCGAATGGTTGTCATTGTTTCCACAAGAAGGAAGTCAACACCGAACTTTGCCAGCCGTTCAACCATCTCGCCATGTTCATCGTGCAACTCTTGCAGCGAAGGAACAAGATCAGGCTTGTAGCAATCCTCGACCGGTGCAACACATCCGGCAATGAGAATCTTGCGTTCACGGTATTCGTCCCGGGCCCGCCTGGCAATGTCCACGGCTTTCGCGGTCAATTCCGCAGACCGGTCGGGGATGTTAGCGGCATGAAACACGCGCCGATTTGTGCGGAATGTGTTCGTGACGATGATATCCGCTCCGGCTTCGATGTAATCTTTGTGAATCTGACTGACGGTGTCGGGTGAGGTGTCGAGCGATGCAGCGGACCACAAAGGCAGCTCGATTGCCACGCCGCGACGTTCGAGTTCCGTGCCCATTGCGCCCGAGAGCAGGGCGGGCTTCTTTGTCTTCAACAAATTGGAAAGCGGCATATTCATACGGAACATCTACGTGAAATTCGCAGTTGTTGTCAATAGCGGTTTTCTTGTTATTCATCGGTGTTATGGATATATTTTTTCGGAAAATGTATAGGGGTTCAGTGAAAGCGATCTACACAGCGGTTCTCGGTGCTCTTGCAATATTCTTGATTGGATGTTCGGGCAGTAAAGAGTCTGTTTCGGGGGGAGCCGGGCCATCCAGCGTTCCCAAACTTCCTTCCAGCCCATCTCATGAGCTGGCACGCCAACATATGATCAATGGCTCGCTCTTCGAATTGAAAGGCGAGTATGCACAGGCTGTTCTCGAGTTTCAGGACGCGTTGCGCTATGAAAAATCGTCGGGCATTTACTATGCGCTTGCCAAGAACTACGCCGCGCTGAACAAACAGTCGCTTGCCATTGACGCGGCCCGGGAAGCCGTCCGGCTGGATCCCGGCAATCTGGAATACCGGCGGACTCTGGCGACGTCATTCATTCAGGTCTTTGACCTGGATTCGGCCACGCATCAGTACGAAGAGATTGTCAGGCTCGATTCAAGCTCACTCGATTCGTGGTTCAGTCTTGCCCGCCTGTACCAAGCCCGCAAATCCGACAAAGCACTGCAGACCTACGACGAGATTATCAACCGGTTCGGTCCGCAATGGGAAGTGTTGCTGCAAATTGTCGAGATGCATAATGCCAGCGGTAACTTTGTGAAAGCTGCCGAGGCAATGAGACGAATGACGGAAATTGATCCGAGCAATCTTGATCTGCAACAGAGCCTCGCCCGCGCTTATGTTCGCGCCGATCAAACGGCAGAGGCATTGAACGTGTATCAGGAATTGCTTGAGCGGGATCGCGATAACATTGAGTTCATCGCCGAGCTTGGCGGAGTCTATCTTCTGCGGAAAGAGTATGCCAAGGCGAACGAGCAGTTCGAGCGCGTGCTTTCACCCGACACGGTTGAGGTGGAGGCAAAACTCCGTGTCGGAGAAATGTACTTCGGACAACTGGAGAAAGATTCCACTATTGCCCCGTTTGCGCAAAGAGTATTTGAACGAATAAGTCAGCGACACCCGAAAGACTGGCGCGCATTCTGGTTTTTGGGTGCAATCGGGGCCATCACAAAAAACGATTCACTGTCGCTCGTCAACTTCCGACGGGTTACGGAGCTTGCAAGCTGGAATGTTGACGGTTGGGTGTACCTCTCTTCTGTTTTCCTGGAGAAAAACGATTTCCACTCGGTGGTGACCGTGCTCGAGTCGGCGTTGAGAACGCTGCCGGAAGATCCGCGCGTCAATTCCATTCTCGGCATCGCGTACAGCCGGTTGGGGCGCACAGAGGAAGCGATCCGCGTGCTCGAACGGGCGCGGACCATCGACCCGAAAGACCTCAACACAATCACGCAGCTCGCGCTGATTTACGATGGGCTGAAGCGTTACGACGAATCGGATTCATTGTACGAAGCCGCCTTGCGACTCGATCCGAACAATCATCTCACCCTGAATAACTACGGGTACAGTCTTTCGGAACGCGGGATACAATTGCAGCGCGCATTGGAAATGGCAAAGAAGGCGATTGAGCAGCAACCGGAAAATCAATCCTATCTCGACACTATCGGGTGGGTGTATTTTCAGTTGGGCATGTACACCGAAGCGGAGAAGTTTGTGCAAAAGGCAATTGACAAGGGCAATGCGAACGCCGTGTTGTACGAGCACCTGGGCGACATCTATGCCCGCATGAACGACAACGAGCGTGCGTTGGAACAGTGGAACATTGCCCTGAAACTCGATTCCAATAACTCAGCCTTGAAAGAGAAGATCCAACGATCAACATCCCGATGATGCGCTGCCAATACCTCGTCTTCCTGTTTGCAGCGCTCGTGCTTGCATCGTGCGCGCCCAAACGATCCGAAATCAGTTTGAATACCGAACAGACACCCCCCGATGTGCTTCTCAGGTTGATCCGGGAACAGGGCGCAAGGCTTACGTCGCTGGTGGGCAACGGAACCGTGACATTCGACAGCCCCGAAATGGCGGGGTCGGCATCCTTCGAATCAAACATGAAGAAGCCCGACTCATTGCTCGTGGTGCTCGAAGGACCGTTCGGTATCGATGTCGGTACGTTGTTCATGACTCGCGAAAAATTCGTGATGTACAACAGTCTGGAAAACAGCGTCACCACGGCAGATCCGAACAGCACGACGATCCGGTCGCTCATTCCCTTTGATCTTTCGTATGATCAGATTCAAAATCTTTTTGCCGGAGTCTTCTCGGCGCCGGGTGTGGAATATGAAGTGCAGAGTTATCGAATCGATGGTGACACATTTGTTCTTGTAAGTGTCTGTGGCAGAAACACCTGTACGTATTGGATCGATCCAACATATCTACTTGTCACCCGGTACGAAATGCGTGATGAAAGCAATCAACTCATTCTCGAAGCGCGATCATCGTCGTTTGTTGAACAGGATGGGGTGTCGGCGGCACGCCGCATCTCACTGAGGTTTCCGCAGCAGCGCCGGCAGGTTTCGATTGCGTACCACTCGTTAACGCTGAACTCGCCGGACACGGATTTCGAGTTCACAATTCCGGTGAGCGCGAGAAGAATTGAACGATAATCTTACTCCGATGCAATACCGAACGTACATCGTAGCCTGTCTTCTCTGTGTTCTGTGGTCGTCAGCCCGGACCTCGGATCAGGAAGAACTCAAGAAGCATCAATCGGAGCTGCAGAATATTCGCAAGCAGATCCAGGAATACGAACAGAAGATCCGGCAGCAATCGACAAAAGAAAAAGCGACGCTGGAATTGCTCGACTCCTACGACCGGAAAGCGACGCTTGTCCGCCGGTTGATTACAAGACTCCGTGCAGCGGAGTCGGCATTGCAGGATACGATTGCAGGCACGCGGTATGCGATTCAGCAGCTCGACGCAGAGCTGAAGTTTTTGAAACATCATTATGCCGGGTATGTAAAGGCCGTCTACACATCGGGTCGTGTGCACGACATCGAGCTTCTCCTTTCTGCAAAATCGATCAATCAACTGTATGTCCGGTCGTACTATCTGCGGCGTTTCACCGACCAACGGAAGCGCGATGCGGAAAAGATCGACACGAAGCGCGGTGAAGTTGAATCTGTGCAGTATAGGCTGCAGTCGCAACTCGCCGAGGAGCGCAGGCTCATCGCAGAAAAGGGTGCCGAAGAAGACCGGCTCGTTTCGCTTTCCACGGACCGCAAACGGGTTCTCGCAGACATCCGTAAGGACAAAACATCCATACAACGTGAAATTGAGCGGCAGCGCAAAGCGGCGAAGGAGTTGGAGAATGTCATCGCAAGTCTGATAGAAGCTGACCGGTTGAAGAAAGAGAAGCGCGATGCCGATGTCAGGGAAGGGAAGTTTGTACAGCCGCCACCGGTCAGCGGCAACTTCGCAACGAAAAGAGGAAAGCTCCGGTGGCCAGTTGCCGAAGGAGTCGTCGTGGCAAAGTTCGGCAATCAGGTCCATCCTCGTTTGAAAACCGTCACGATGAACACGGGTATCGACATTAAGGTAAAGGCCGGCTCCCCGGTAACGTCGGTTGCTGATGGAGAAGTCTCGACGATTCTCTGGTATCCGTCGTACGGCAATCTCTTGATCATCAATCACTACAATGGGTATCGCACCGTCTACACCCATCTCGCGGAGATTGTTGTGGCCGAAGGACAAAAAGTGAAAGAGGGCGATCGGATCGGGACCAGCGGTGAGGCAATCGATGGTCCGCGCCTGCACTTCGAACTCTGGAAAGAACGCGAGAAACAGAACCCCGAACTCTGGCTCAGCAGATGAAGCGCTTTCGCCTTCCCCTCATGCTTGCCCTTGCCTCCACACTCCTGGCTCTTGTCGTGAGTCCCATTCTTGCTCCTGTCGAAGAGATCATCACGTCAATGAAGTATCGCGTGCGCGGCGAACAGCGGGCGGACACCAACATTGTGATCGTCTATCTAGACAACGATGCGATCAACGGGCTTGGGGGTTACCCGGTTCGCCGGAGTTTCTACGCTCTGATGATCAACGCACTGTCGGAGTTGAAGGCAAAGGTGATTGGTATCGATGTCGTGTTTGAGAATCCGAGTTTTGAATATCCCGAGTACGATCAGCTGCTCGCGCACGTGGTGCACAGTTCTCAGCGTGTTGTGCTCAGTTCGTATTTTGATTCT
>CAYJNF010000057.1:0-5486 GCA_964370915.1 uncultured Chitinophagales bacterium | reverse complement strand
GCACTGCTCCCGAGGTCAGCAAGCAAATCGAATTGCCCGATGTGTTTTCGTTTCCGCAAGTCGCAAACCTGGATTTCGTAGGACGTGGCCTGCACAAGCCATTTGAGAAACTTAGCGAAGGCGTCATCGGCATCGGTCATGTGAACATTGAGGAGCGGGAGAGTTTTCCGCTCTTTGTGGAGTTCGGACGGGGCGTCGTGCCGTACTTCAGCATCGAGCTATTGCGCGAGTACAGTGATGCCAACCGTGCGGGCATCAGCTACAATGGTTCCGTGATGACGATGAAGAAGGCTGGAAGACTCGTCGAGATCAGCACGACGAACGGTAGTGTTCATCTGAATTATCCGGGACGCCTCACATCGTTTACCACATACCCGTTTCTTGAGGTACTGAAGTCGTACGATGCTATGCGTGCAGGCCGCCTGCCGCTGATTCCCGTCCAGCATCTCAAAAATAAGATTGTCCTCATCGGCGTGATCGCCGAAGGAACGACTGAAACAAAAACCGTGTCGACGCCGTTTGATGCACGCTTTCCTGTTCTTGGCTTGCACGGCGTGTTTCTGGACAACGCGTTGCGCTCAGGATTTGTGACGATGGCACCCGCGTGGCTTGCGTTTGTTCTGGCCGCGTTGCTGGGATTTGCATGTGCGACAACTGCTCTGCTGGCCCGCTCTCCCGCAAACAAATTTCTTCCGGCGCTTCTGCTGGTGGGAATTGCCGTGGTGTCTTTTGCCCTCTTCCTCTTCGCCGCCACGATTCTCCCGCTTGCATCGTTTCTTGTCGTGGGTTTGACTTCGACCGCCGCGTCGTTGTATTACAAACATCGTTCTGTCAGCACGCAACTCCAGACTGCTCTCTCAGAGAAGGAACAGATCTCGACGCAGCTCCGTGACAGGGAAGCAAAAGTTGCCGTGCTTGAACGTGAGTTGATGAATGCCGGATCACAGCGTACGCCCGATAGGACGGAAGAGTTGCTGGAAGAAATCCGCAAGTACAAGGCAGAGATTCATGAATTGAGCTCGCGCCGTGACGACATGGAAGAGGCGGGCATCTCGGAAGCTGCGATGACGGCTCAGACGGAAGACTTCGAAGGCATCGTCTTCGAACGCGGCGGCGCGTTGCAGCCCGTGGTGGACTTCATCGGAAAAATCGCGGGCAGCGATGCGACGGTACTGGTTCTGGGCGAAAGCGGAACCGGAAAGGAAATGGTCGCACGCAGTATTCACAAGCGAAGCGGACGAGCGGCAAGACCGTTTGTCGCGGTAAACTGCGGTGCGCTGGCAGAGACTCTTCTTGAAAGCGAGTTGTTCGGACATGAGAAAGGTGCATTTACCGGGGCCGTGAAAGACAAATTGGGCCGGTTCGAACTTGCCGATGGAGGCACAATCTTCCTCGATGAGGTCGGAGAAGTAAGCGAGTCGTTTCAGCTGAAACTCCTCCGCGTGTTGCAGGAAGGAGAATTTGAACGTGTCGGTGGAACGAAGACCATTCGCGTGAACGTGCGGGTGATCGCCGCAACGAACAAAGACCTGAAGCAATTGGTGAACAAAAAGAGATTTCGGGAGGATGTTTTCTATCGATTGAATGTGCTGGCAATCGAATTGCCTCCGCTGCGCAATCGCCAGGGTGACATTCCGATGCTCGTCAATCATTTTCTGCAGAAAGAAGGGGGCGAGATGAAGATATCGAGGAATGTTCTCGATACTCTGCAGGGATACACGTGGCCCGGAAATATCCGCGAGCTGGAAAGTGTCATCACGCGCGCGGTGCTGTTAGCGAGCGCCGAGCAGCGCCGAATGATCACGATGAAAGATCTCGCAGAGGAAATTGTCGCCTCGTCGACCAGCGCCGTTGCCATTGAGGATCAGATTCTTGAGTCCTTGCGCGAAAAGGGATTCTCGCGTAGCGCGATCTCCGAAACAGCGACCGAGCTTGGCGGCATGAACCGCGGAACGGTCGCCGAGTATCTGCGCGGCCAATGCCTGAAAGCCTTTGTCGAGCACACCTACGATCTCGAAACGACCGTCCGATACGTGTCGCTCTCCGCGGACTCCGCAGTGAATGAACGTGTGCGGAAGAAGATTCAGGAGTATCTCACCAACATTGCTGAGGCGATTGATAGCTCACACCCATGGGATACTGTGAAACCCTCCCTCAAATCAAAAATGAAGAACCTGCCGCAGAAATATCATTCATACCTTGAGCAAGCTGCTGAAGCGCATTACAGACGCGTCTGGAGCGCTAAGTAGCCATTCAAAACATGCGCCGAATGATGTCGGTGTTCTACTGCCTGATAGCCCTCGTTCCCGCACTTCCCCCGCGTTTTCCCGCACTTGCCGTCGTCTCGAGAATTCCCGCAGACAGACTCTCTTGTGAGATTTCCGTCATTTTCCTGTGGTTTTCACCATCTTTCAATGAAGATAATCGCTCCGACGTTACTGGCATGCGACTTGAATGATTCTTGCCAGAACACTAAACAAAGAAGTCGGTCTGATGTCTAACAAACAAATTAACAAGGAGGATGGTATGAAGAGGTCGTTAGCGATGATGTGGACTGTGTTGGCAACGGTGGGAATGCTCGTCACGGGTTGCAACAAAAATACAAACGGTCCGGAAGAAGAAACTGCTCCGCCCGGAGTTACCGATGAGCAAACGTCGATGAAGACGCAGGCAGAGAACGACGAGTTTGTGAAGAATGACGAGCTGACGTTTGCCGATCAGGCGATTGCTGCAACAGATTATGCCTACGTGGTGGGTTCGATCAACGCCTCCGTAACACCGCTGCGTTGGGGAAGGTTCATCAGCAGCGTAACACGTCAGGTCACAACCACAATCCAGCCAGGCGATACTATTGCCATTGCCCGTGTCCACAAGACAATCACGGGGACTCTGAAGATCAAGGCAATTGGTACGACGGGCGATACGGTGCTTATTGAAAAGCCGTTTTCCGACCAGTCAGATCGCAATGTGGTTTTCCGACGGATTGCAAACAGCACTCGCTATTGGAGAAACTGGATACCGGTCGCGACATCGTTAGTGGATGGCGGAACGCCGAACGGTCAGATCGACATCAAAGCCATCACGCTGATTTCAACCAGAGACACCGTCACGATTACCAATCCGCTTGACTTCTACATGCGCTATAAGTGGCTGCGTGTGCTGTATGGGAACAAGGATCTCTTCAATCGCGATCGTGATGTCGCGGAATTCCGGGGTGGCGATTCTGTGAAGGTGCGAGTGACACTCGAAAGTGCGTCGGCAGATACGGATCTGGTTGCGCTTCGTTTCGGATTCAACTCGCTGTACAAGAACCGTGCTCGCATGGCGCTGGTTCGCCAGGAAACGGGCGGCACGCTCGGCTATGTGAAGGTGTTTGAGCGAACCTTCTTTGTGCATCCACGTCCGGGTCACTTCCATGCCGGCATCGATGCGATGACCAGGGCTACGCTGTTTGACGATTCACCGAGTGCATACAGTGTCAGCTGGTGGGGCGTCCCGTACCGGGTGTTCTGATCGCAACGGTGTGAAGATGGAAGTGGGTGGGGGAAATCGCCTCCCGGAACTACCGGGAGGCGATAGTTTTCGCAGAGTTGAAATTCTGATTTGATTTGAACTTATTATCGCTGACAAGTCACTACGGACGGTAGATATGAAATCCCTGATAGCCACAATATCCCTGCTTGCTCTTCTGCTCGTTGGTTGCCAAAAGCCGACGGAAGTACAGTTGGTGGACGATGCGACGTTCGATGCCGAGCAGGTCGTTGAGCCCGACCCGACGGTGAGCCGATCATCTGTTGACTCGACAGGTTTGCTGCCGAAAGATCAGGCGAAATTTGCAGGACTGTTCATGGTTACCTCCGTGAAGACCGATGATGGATTTGGTATTGTGAGCAGCACGAGCGCATACACCGTGCTGGAAAACCGTTCCCTGGTATTCCTCGACTCGCTGAGACGAAAGCGCTTCAAAGGCGTTTTCCTGGGTCAGGTAAGTGTGAATCTGTTTCCCCTGGCATCCATACCGCGCATTGTGGGTGGTGATTCCGCGGGCTTTGAGTATTTCCGATTTCTGCCTTTCACGGCGCAGACACGATATGTATTTGCGGGGGGAGGGCCGGGCAGTGACGTCGATCGGTTTGCGGTGAGCGTGGACGCGCCCGACAATCTGATCGTGCATGCCCCGGCCGGCGGAACACAGGTCACACGAGGCAAGGATCTCCATCTCCAATGGACGGGCCAAGGGGAAATCTTCGGACTTGTCATGAGTGCATTACGGTTGGAAGGAAATCAGATTCGCAGAATCCCCATACTCGCATTCCGCCAGAAAAAAAATCTGGGTCACGGAAAGCTGAGCAAAACGATTCTCGACTCGTTGCCGCGCGGCGCATATCTCCTGACATTTGCAATTTCGAATCGTGATGAAATTCAAACCGTCTCACGATTTCAGGGGAAAGTGCTTGTGCAGGCTGCTTCCATTTACAATGTTCGAATCGATCTGAAGTAAACTCTGCGAGGTCTATGATAAGAACAGGACTGATGCTTTGGGTCAGTATCAGCATGACTTTCTCAATCACATACGGACAATCATTGCTCAGCGCCCGCAGCATGTCGCTTGGAGCGTACGGCGCGTCGGTGAATGATAGCAGGAGCTTTCAGAGCAATCCTGCGGGAATTGTTGGCATGCGCGACTGGGAAGTGACCTCGTCAACCTATACCGGAACGTCGAATGCGGGATTCGTCTTTCAGAATCTCACAATCGGAAAACGATTTTTCGATTCGGAAGCTCTTGCCATCGCGTATACACCGGGTCTGCTGTTGGAGTTTGCCCTGCCCTCAATTATCACGACCGGAGATTCGGGAAGCATTCAACAAAAGATCTCCTACCACGAGAGCTTCTCGTTCGCCTATGCCCACAGATTTTCCGGGGAGTTTTCGCTCGGCGTTCTTGGCCGGCTTGTTCAGGAAAACGTGAACGACACGAAGTATGAACTTGTTCAGCAGGGCCTGATCATTACGCCGCGATCAAATGAAGCGATGAGTATGGCATTCGATATGGGTCTTCTCTGGAACGTCTCTCCATCCGTCGGTTTCGGTCTTGTTGGCAGAAATCTCTTCGTTGCCGAGGGAAGGCTGCCTGACGAAGTGCAGGATTTCGGTTTACCATTCAAACGTTTGCTTGAATTCAGCACGAGATGGAGATTGGGGCAAAGTTCCTTGGCGGCATCGGTAAGCACGCTGCGAAGCGGGTCACTCGGCATGGAAGTCGAGCCGGGCAAGAAATTCGCGTTTCGTGGCAGCCTCTATTTTGACAAGGACGAATCGCCAAGAATCTTTGCACTCGCTGTGGGGGCCGGTTGGGGATATCAGTTTCTTGAAGCCGACATTGCCTACGTAAGATTCCTTGGGAACGGCAGCCATTCGGGAACGGGCAGTGTGGAATCATTTGAACCGTCGAACATCTCTGCGCTCGATCTTACCCGCTACACACC
>CAYJNF010000056.1:0-12429 GCA_964370915.1 uncultured Chitinophagales bacterium | reverse complement strand
GCGCTGACCGGTAGTCGACGGAGAGCCAAGCAGGAATGTGAACGCCAATGCCTTCGAACAACTGATGAAAGTACGCGGCCCATGCAATCGCCACAGCGACATTGCCGACGGCGTATTCGATGATCAAGTCCCACCCGATAATCCACGCAACCAACTCGCCGAGCGTTGCATAGGAATATGTGTACGCGCTTCCGGAGATTGGCACAAGGGCAGCGAACTCAGCATAGCAGAGCGCGCAGAAAGCGCATGCAACAGCAGTGATAATGAACGAGAGCGATACCGCAGGCCCCGCACCGAGATGACCGGCTCCGCCAGCGGCGGCAGTCCCGATCACCGCAAAGATGCCGGTGCCAATAATTGCCCCGATGCCGAGTGAGATCAGATCGAAGGCGCCAAGCGAACGTTTGAGATGTCCGCCCCCCCCTTCACCGGAAAGGTCGGCGTCGCGGGTAAGCTGGTCAAGGTTTTTTGTGCGGAACAAGTGGGACATAGCAAATGCCTTTTGTGCTAGGATTTGACACCGTACATCAGAGAACAAAGAGCGCTTCAATCTATGAAATCAACTTCGTGTCTTTGCGACATTGTGGTTTCTTGTTCGGCCGGTTATTTCAACCAGTTGATGAACCACGTGATGATCAACGCGTTCACGAAATCGATAAAGAACGCTCCAACCATCGGCACGACAAGAAAGGCCTGAGGGGATGGCCCGAATTTCGAGACAAGTGTTTTCATGTTGGCAACTGCATTGGCTGTCGTTCCCAGCACGAAGCCGATGAACCCACTCGACATCACTGCGGCATCGTAGTTCTTGCCCATCAGACGGAACACCACGAGCGTAAACAGTGCAACAGCTATCACCTGCACGGCGAGAATGGCGAACAGTGGAATCGCCAGATTGAACAGTTCCCAGAGTCTCAAGTTCATCAACGCGACGACAAGAAAGATGTTCAGCGAAATGCCGCCAATCAACTCCATGGTTTTCTGATCGATGTTCAACCATCGCGTTTTGTCGTCGATGTTGCGCAACAAGGACGCCACCAACATCGCACCGATATACGCGGGCAGTGTCCAGCCCAACGACTGGAAATAGTAGCTCACAATACTTCCCAGCCCCATCGCGATTGAGGCGACAATGAGATTGACGACCAACTGGGAGTCTTCTTTGTCGACCTCTACCGTTATGACATCGGGTTGGTCTGCAAGTTCTTTTGCCAGTTCAGACGAGTTTCGAGACTTTGAATGCAGTTTATGTTTGTTGATGATCCAGGTGCCGAACGGTCCGCCGATCAATCCACCGCACACAATGCCGAATGTTGCTGCTGTAATCGCAAACGTGCCCGCACCGATGAGACCAACTTTTTCAAACTCAGGCGTAAACGCAAGTCCTGTTGCAGGTCCCCCGACCAGCGTGACCGAGCCTGCAACGACACCAAGCAATGGGCTTACGTCAAAGAGATTCGCCACACCCATCCCCACAAAATTCTGTACAAAACAAAATGCCGTAGAGATGAGCAAGAAGATGGCCACCTGAACGCCGCCGATTTTCAGCAGCGGTATGCTCGCACTCATCCCGATTGTTGTGAAGAACGCAACCATAAACAACGACTGGGTGGATGTATCGAGTTGAATGTTGATGAACCTGTCACGCGTGAGAAGCACGATCAGTGCAAACAATAGTCCCCCAAGAACTGCCGATGGAATATTCAGCCGATCAAGAATGGGCATTTTCTTCTTCATCCAAACGCCAATGTAGTACAGCAACGCAGCAATGGCGAGCGTCTGAATGAGGTCGAGCTTTATCGCAAACACAGTGGTGTCGGAAACAGGCATGCCGATGGAACTCGTGGGAACGTTTTGAAAAGAGTGAAATGGATTGAGATGATTTGCTTTGCAAAGCCAGAGCACGCCAAGGCAAGATAGAGCCTTTTACAAAAAGGCGCAAGTGAACAACTTTTTTGTTTGTTCCGAAAGCCGGGAGGTTGTATCTTGATGTCACTCTGGATAGATGGATTGAACAGGTCGTCCAGAATCGGGCCGGCGGATTCTCCTTTCTGAGATCGACGTCCGGAATACGATTGAATGAGATATTGATGGAGTACGAAGATTTTGGACACATTCCTTGCTTTGCTTCCGCAGCTTCCCACACTTGAAGAAATTGTTATTTGGGGGGGATATGTTGGATTGTTCGCAATCATCTTCTCTGAAACAGGATTGCTTATTGGGTTCTTTTTGCCCGGCGATTCCCTTTTGGTGACTGCGGGGCTATTTGCTGCACGGGGTCAGCTCGACATCGTGCTGCTCAATGTCCTTCTTTGCATCGCGGCGGTTACGGGAGATGCCGTTGGTTACAACATCGGCCTGCGCGCGGGGAAAGCCCTCTTCAATAGAGAGCAGTCGCGGTGGTTCAGAAAAGACTATCTTATCAAGACGCAGGAATTCTACGAAAAATATGGCGGCATCACGATTGTGATGGCCCGGTTCATGCCGTTTGCCCGAACATTCGCTCCTGTTGTTGCCGGCATCGCGGGAATGAAATATCGGCGATTTGCCCTCTTCAACATCACGGGTGGTGTCGGGTGGATCGTGAGCATGACGCTGCTCGGATACTTTCTCGGCGTCGCTTTCCCCGGCGTTGTCAAACACATTGAGCTGGTCATCATTGCAATTGTGCTCCTGTCCATTCTCCCGATGATCATCAAGTATCTTCAGCACAAATACAAACAACGTGCGCTCGCTGAGGATGAAGTCTAAAATGAACACGGGTGTTTTCAGATCTCTTGCGCGACTCCGTGTCCTCGCGCCAATGCTCATTGCGAGCCTTCTCTTTTTCAGTGCCGCAAAGGCGCTCTCCTCGAATGATGAGCCCCGCCCACAGCAACATGTGCTTTCTGCCGGATCGGGGGACTTCACTGATCACGTCATCCAGCCATCAAAGTCAGTTGATAGTTCTCCGACACATCATGTTGTTTTGATTGTCAAAGCCGATGCTGCTGCAACACCGCTGCGTTTGGCTGAACAGTCGCCGATCTTCGGCGCCGGAATCACGCTTCTCCCTTCTCACCTCATCTACACGCAAACAACCAGTTCTTGTTTGTAGCTTCCCTTACACAGTATTCTCTCAACAATCATCGGTTTCATCCCTCACAAGAAAAAGAGGGACGGACTACATTTATGGATACGAAAGGGAAACGTCATGGAAAAGAACAATGCTACGCAACAAGCGACACAGCCGGGCTGGAAAGTTGCTGTAGGAATATTTGGTTTCATCATTGGATTGATCGTCCTATTGGTGGTGCTCAAATCTTTCATCGGCTAGACCTTGCAGTCGTACGTCATCCGTCTGCGTTTTGTCCTGTTCAGGATAACGCAGACGGTTGTTGTTTCTGCGCTGACGATTGAAACTGACAAGCTATTCGTGTACTTTACGGCAGTTTGCTCCCATCAAGAACCGAAATAGTTGAACAAGCTCACTCGATTGCTGCATCAGTTCAAGTCATGGGTCGAAGGTTTTGCCGAAAGGCCATCCGCTTCCCGTTTGCTTTTCGTTCTGGCTTTCTGCGAGGCATCGATTTTCCCGCTTCCACCGGATTACCTCATGATCCCTCTCTCTCTTGCAAGACCTAAGCGATCATTCTGGTATGCAACAGTCTGTATCACAGGTTCCATTCTGGGAGCGAGCCTCGGTTATGTTGTGGGACACTTTTTCTTTGACGCAGTGGGAAGTCGTTTGGTGGTGATGTTCGGGTGGACGGAGCTATTGCACTCCGTACTATTACGCTACAGTCAGAACGCATGGTGGACACTCTTGCTTGCAGGATTCACCCCAATACCATTTCAGCTATTCTCACTCGTCGCCGGCATCAACAACACCGTTCCGTTTCCGGTATTCCTTCCAGCCGCGCTTTGTGGCCGCATGCTCAGATTCTACCTTGTGGCAACCCTGCTTTTTTTCTTTGGACCAAAAGTGAGGGAGTGGTCAGAGAAATACACTGGATGGGTAACACTCGCGGTCCTCGTTGCTCTTGTTGCTTGGATTGTTCTCACAGCCCTCTACACGTAGACATTCATGCAGACGATCCGGCCTGGCGTCAAATAGCACCCCCGTTGAAAAATCATGATGAAGAAAATTTTTTGTAGAAAGAATGGCTCCAAATTACTATATTGCTTCCACTTTTAGATCAATCAATCCCGCTCGCAATAGCTTAATCCCCGTAACGCTTTTCCTTTGATTTCCTTTTCGAAAGGAAGAAGTGTTGCTTTTGTGAAGCGTAACGTTCTTTCAATCACAATCCTCATTCACTGAAAGGAGTACTTCCAGTCAATGGAACTCAGTCTTATCTTGGGCATCAGCATTCTCGGATTGCTATTTGCAGCCTGGTTGATTTCGGATGTCATGAAGCGCGATACCGGAACGCCGAAAATGCGCGAGATCTCCGATGCGATCAAAGCGGGAGCTGAAGCGTTTCTGAAACGACAGAACCGCACCATCCTGTTCCTTGCCTTTGCACTCGGCGCAGTGATCTACATTCTCTACGCGTTCGTTCGGGCACACAGCGAGCATGACCCGGTCAACACGCCCGCGCAACTCGCCCTCTGGACCACGTTATCGTTTATTCTCGGGGCACTCTGTTCCGTTGCTGCCGGGTACATGGGTATGTGGACCTCGATCCGCTCGAACATCCGCACGGCAGCGGGTGCGACAAAGAGCATGAACAGCGCCCTGCAACCTGCGTTGCGCGGCGGCGCAGTTTCAGGATTCTTTGTTGTTGCCATGAGCTTGCTTGGCGTGGCTGGGCTCTTTGCAATTGTTCAAGCTTCGGGCGTAACAACCGATGTCACGAAGATTCCTTTGCTGATTGTAGGATATGGCTTCGGGGCAAGCTTCGTTGCCCTGTTCGCACAACTCGGCGGCGGTATCTACACAAAGGCGGCAGACGTTGGTGCCGACCTTGTTGGCAAAGTGGAGGCAGGAATTCCTGAAGACGATCCCCGCAACCCTGCGGTGATTGCCGATCTCGTGGGCGACAATGTTGGCGACTGTGCAGGTCGCGGTGCAGATTTGTTTGAGTCAACTGCGGCAGAGAACATCGGCGCAATGATTCTTGCAGCAGGTTTGTACAAGGCAAATGCACTGACTTTCGAAGGGGCCGGACTTACGCTTCTGGGCGTGCTGCTCTTTCCGCTTGTTGCACGTGCATTCGGTATCGTCGCATCAATCATCGGCATCTTGACGGTGAAGACGAATGACACCGAAGACCCGATGAAGGCATTGAACCGCGGCTACTACATTACTGCAGTCCTTGCCATGATTGGTTTCTACATCGCATCCAAATGGCTGCTGGGTCCCTTCTACTTCAACTTCTTCCTTTGTGGCTTGATTGGTGTCCTTACATCGATCGCATTCGTTCTCATCACGCAATATTACACTGAGTACATGTATCGGCCCGTGAAATCCATTGCGGAAGCCTCGCAGACAGGCCCTGCAACGAACATCATCGCGGGCATTGCCGTGGGCATGGAATCAACAGGGTACCCCGTGCTTGTGATTGCGATCGCGATTGTTTCGGCGTACTTCCTGGGTGAACACTCAGGTCTGCAACATGCCGGACTCTTCGGAACAGCCGTGGCAACAATGGGCATGCTCGGAACAGCGGCGTACATTCTTGCTATGGATACGTTCGGCCCGATTACCGATAACGCCGGCGGCATCGTTGAAATGAGCCAGCAGCCCAAGGAAATCAGGGACCGAACAGATCGGCTCGATTCGGTCGGCAACACCACAAAGGCGCTCACCAAAGGTTACGCTGTCGGTTCAGCGGCGCTCGCGGCGTTCCTGCTGTTCAGCGCATATCTTGATGAAGTGAAAATCTATATGCCGAGTTTCGACGGTGCTATCAATCTGAACAAGCCTGAGGTTTTTGTCGGGGCGATGTTCGGTGCAATGCTTGTATTCTTATTTTCTTCGATGGCAATCAAGGCCGTCGGACGCGCTGCCTACGCCATTATCAACAACGTGCGCGAGCAGTTCAAGAATAATCCCGGGATCATGGCTGGAACATCAAAACCTGACTACGGGCAATGCGTTGATATTGCAACGAAGGCCGCGCTGAGGGAAATGGTGATGCCGGGCTTGCTCGTTGTCGGTATGCCAATAGCTGTCGGCCTCATCTTCAAGTGGTTGTTCGTGCTGCAAGGCTCACCTGCTCATGGCGCAAGCGGCGCGGAAGTTGTCGGCGGACTCTTGATGGTAGGAACCATTGTCGGCATTCTCGTCGCGCTCTTCCTGAACAATGGCGGCGGCGCATGGGACAATGCAAAGAAGTTCATCGAGACCGGAGCGTACGGCGGAAAGAAATCCGATCCGCACAAGGCATCCGTGGTAGGTGACACGGTGGGCGACCCGTTCAAGGATACGGCCGGACCATCGCTCCACGTGCTGATCAAGCTGTTAAGTACGATTACGCTGGTGCTGGCTCCGCTGTTCATCTGACACATAGTTTCATCCTGAACCACGCTGTTCAGTGGTGAAGGATCTCGTATTTGCTCGAAAAAAAATCCCGCTCAAGGTACTTGAGCGGGATTTTTGTCTTCGATTGCAAATTCAATCAGTAATGATAGCGACATGAGAGGATTCTGATCTTCACCGAGGTCACTTGATATACCAAACGATGTTCATCATCGATTCTCCTTGACCAGCATCCCGCGAACTCATAACGCAAGGGTTCCGATTTACCAATTCCGCGAAACGGATCGCGTTGGATATCTCGAACCATCGACATTATTCGAAGAGCTTTCTTCCTATCCTTCTCAACCCACCATGCCAAATCCTCAAAAGCGGATGGGTCAAATTCCAAGCTTCGCACGAACGGTCTCCAAAGGAATTCCCTTACGACGACGCTTTGCAGCAAGAAGTCTCTTCCTCATCGTCGGACTCTTGCGCAAGTAGTCGGTTTCAGAAGTTAGCTTTCGCCAAATCTTTATCGGCACAACGACGCCTGTCGCTTCCCCTTGGCTGTCCGTTATATACTGAACATCAAATGGCATGACTCTCGTCCTCCTTCCATTCCAATTTACTTATCACAGCCTTCAGCTTCAAGGAATCAAAATCCATCACACACATCCTTTTCTCAATACACTTCCCCCTTCGCCCCCCGCGTCATTAGATCATACGTCGATTGCTTCGCGTCCTTCTCCTCAAACAACATCTTATACACTTCGGCGCAGATCGGCACTTCCACGCCGACTTGCTTTGCCAGCTCGTTGGCAGATCGGGTCGTTTCAACTCCTTCCGCAACCATCACCATCTCTGCAAGGATATCGCGAAGCTTTCTCCCCTTACCGATCTCCACGCCGACATGGCGGTTGCGACTGTGACGGCTCATGCACGTCACCATCAAGTCGCCAATGCCGGAAAGGCCGGCAAACGTCTGAACGTGGGCGCCAAGCGCCACACCGATTCGGGTAATCTCCGCAATGCCTCGTGTCATCAACGCGGCTTTCGTGTTATCACCCAAATTTGCGCCATCAACAATTCCTGCAGCGATGGCGATGACGTTTTTCAGCGAGCCGCCGATCTCCACACCCTTCAGGTCGGTGCTGGCGTACACCCGGAAGTACGGTGTCATGAACGTTCGTTGCACCAGCTTCGCAGTCTCAGGGTTTGTCGACGCGGCGACAACCGTTGTGGGCACTTTGCGACTTACTTCTTCAGCGTGACTCGGACCGGAAAGTGTTGCGATACTGCTCGACGGTACATTGGGTAACGTATCGCGGAGAACTTGCGACATCGTCATGAGCGTCCCGACTTCTATTCCTTTAGCAACATTGACGACAACAAGTTTCTCATACGGCAAGTGATGCAACCGGACCATGACGCTTCTGACAAACTGAGATGGAACCGCCGTGACGATCATCTCACACCCTTCAACGGACTCATCCAGATTGCTGGTCGCGTTGATCTCGGGAGGAATCGATACACCCGGCAAGAAGGATGGATTCTCCCGTTTGAGAAGAATGTCGTCGGTGTACTGTTTGTCGTGTGACCAAAGAGTAACGTGATGATTGTTGCCGGTTAGGATAATCGAGAGGGCGGTGCCCCAACTCCCGGCGCCAAGGACGGCGATGCGCATGACGGGTATGTCTAGGTGAAATAGAAAAGGGGAACACGGGGTTCCCCGGAAAGAGAAAACGATTATGCTCTGTTGAAAAGCGGAATCCGTTGCATGCGGTTCTCTGTACCCCTGGCCAATCGTTGAATATTGGCGCGGTGCGTGTAGATGATCATCATCGAGATGCCGACACTAAACCAGATGAGAGTATGATAACTTTGGATGTCGACCATGAAGACATTCTCGCGCAAGAACATCGTCAGCGGAAATGTGGTTGCCGCCGAGAGTGAGCCGAGTGAAACATAGTGCGAAATCAGGAACACAACCATGAACACTCCAAGCGATACTCCCACTTCAATCGGTGCAATGCCGATGAGCATACCGCCGGCAGTGGCAATTCCCTTTCCGCCTTTGAATCCTGCAAAGAGTGTCCAGATGTGACCCAACATCGCGACGCAGCCTGCAAGAATCTGCACAACGGCAAACTCGTCAAATGGTGGAAGACTTTCTATTGGCAACACAAACATCAGTCGCGCCACAATCATCGTCGCGAACAGGCCTTTCGCCATATCGCACACGATAACAAACACTCCCGCCTTCCATCCCAACACACGAATAACGTTCGTGCCGCCGGCGTTACCACTACCATGCTGGCGAATATCAATGCCCTTCACCGCTCGCGCAACTATAATCGCCGTTGGTATCGAGCCAACCAAATAGCTCAGAATTGCGACTATGGTGACTGGTATCATGGAGACCTTTTCAGATGTGAAAAAAAGCTTGAGAAATATAGAGAAATGCACATCCATTTGCAACACAAAGATGTTGAAAAAGGCTACGATTTGAGCAGCATTTCCGCAAGCTTCAAATCTGCCCGGGTCGTAATCTTGATATTCCGATCATCGCCCTCAACAATCTTGACTGGAAATCTCAACCGCTCGACAAGCGAAGCCTCATCAGTGCCAATCACTGCGTTTCGTTGGGCGGCAAGATGTGCCTTCAGCAGAATCCGAAATCGAAAACCCTGCGGAGTCTGCACGGCCCACAGCTTCGTCCGGTCAAGCGTCTTCCGGTAGAATCCGTCCTCTTCAAGCTTGATCGTGTCTTTGACCCGCACACCAACAACGGCAGCTCCATGCTTCGCACTTGCCTTAATAACCTTCGCGATGACTTCCTTTGAGACGAGGGGACGAACAGCATCGTGCACAAGAACGATATCTGGTTCACGATCGAAGGACATGAGGCCATTGCGCACCGAATGTTGTCGTTCAATTCCTCCGATAACCAGGTGAGAGACTTTTCTCGGCTTCCATTTTTTCAACAACTCATCAGTGCGCCGAAGCTGATCTTCGGGAACGACGATAACTATCTCGCTCACCGACGTGAGAGACTCAAACGCGCGAACCGAGTGCTGAAGTATGGGAACGCCATTCAGCAGCAGGAACTGCTTGGGCACATCGCCCGGCAGTCGCATTCCTCGCCCGCCTGCTGCGATGACGACGCCAACACGACCAAGAATATTTCTAGCTGCTCTTCTTGCCAAAGTAGTCGATCACGAAATTGAATTCTGGGAATTGCTTCGGCAGCTTCATGATGCTGTAGACCATCACACCGGTTGAGAAGCGATCAATCCACGATGAGAGAGGCCAGCCAAAATGGAACGTCATGTGCTTGTGAGAAAGTTCGTACTTGAACACATTCAGCAACTCAACAATACTGTCGTAGAGGGTCTCACCTCCCATTTGAAATCGGAAGTGGTTTGCCGAAACCCGCGGCGGAATTCCCGCACGCGGTGAATAGAAGCTAATGTAAGCCACTGAAGGATCGACGGCTCCCCCTTCTTCATTGGGTCGTTTGAAGTAGACGTCTATTTTCTCGCCCGGCGCTTCGGCCAATGCCAGAATCATTTCCATCGGCGTATCGGTTTGCTCAATGTCGCTGCGCTCTGGCGCCCGCTTCCTCGCAACAAAGAGTCCGATCGACAGGAAGAACACAGTCGCCACGAGCCACAAACTGACGCCGTAAGGTTTTGTCATCGCCAGGTACACAAAGCAACCCGAGAGAATTATGAAGATGACCAGAGTTCCTACTCGCGATGTGTTGTACGCGCGAACCTCTTTCGTTCCCTTAAAATATCGATAGAAAAGCAGGCTTCCCATGTTGATCGTGAAGCTCGCCACCAGACCGAGGGCGTACATCTCCGCCAAGACTTTCTGGCTCCCGGACGTCATGATAATGATCAGCGAAAAAAAGGTTGCACTCGCCAGGTGTATCCGATACAATGACTGGCGTTTGTTGGTCTTGATAATCCAATGAAAACTGTACCGGTGCGCAACGCGTTCCATCAGCTCACTCGACGCGACGTAGGCCGTGTTCACCGCCATGATGAGCGCAACGCTGGCGATCACGCCAACCATCAAACCAAAAGGAACGCCGTTGAGCATAGCCGCGTATTGCGTGATCAGATCTGTTTCATGTTCCGCCGGATCCATTCCTGAGCTGAGAACCAGAGAAGAGAGCAATGGAGTAAAAATACCGGTCGTTAGCGCGAGAAAAATATATGCCTTACCAATGTCCTTCCAGCTCTTGACAAGTCCGGCTGTTTGCACAACAGACTCAATGCCCGAATAGGCAAGGATGCATCCCGAGATCAATACCACGATGAAAGCGAAGCCGCCAAATATTCCCTTGTCAACAATCATCTGGGAAGAATACGAGTAGCTCCTCCCGATCTCCCGCCACGACTCGGGCGTGGCTTCATACAAGCCGGAGACAAGCAACGACAACAGGACCATAGCCACGATAAAGAAAATGCCGAAGGTAAATCGGGCATTCTCTCTCACTCCAAGAATGTTAAGCCCGGCGATTCCCCACACGATCAAAAACTGGATGATGTACTTTTGAGACTGAGTGAGAGTTATGAAGGTAAGCCCATTCTCAACCGCGCTCACGGTTGAAATGCACGCGGTGAGAATGTAATCCACAAGAATCGACGCCACCGCAACAAAGGACAGGGTGGGACCAAGAACCAGGTAGGAGAACGAATACACGCCGCCGCCGCGTATGTGGTGATGATCGAGTATCTCGGCTATCTCCACCATGCGCGAAGAAATAAAACGCATCAACAGTGACGTGATCGCGATGAACGCAATGGCATGAGATCCGATGAACCTATGCGCCTCACTCGGCGCATAGAAGATCGACGTCAGCTCGTCCATGAGCGTGATGACTGCAATGGAAAGCCACGTCAGCCACCAACGCCCGCCGCTAAAGTACGAGAGGAGATTCTTTTTCCGGAACAGATAAATGAATACAGCAGCTACTCCAACGTTCAGGAGAACAAGCAGCAGGAGTTTCATTCACGATATCGCAAAGTAATACATCAGAGGATTAACATTGCATCGCCATAGCTGTAGAAGCGTAGCCCCTCTTTGATTGCCCGCTTGTACGCCTTGATCACAAAATCACGTCCGGCAAATGCCGATACCAGCATCAACAATGTGGATTCCGGCATATGGAAATTGGTCACCAACCGGTCGGTGATTTTCAGTTCATACGGGGGAAAAATGAACTTGTCCGTCCATCCTCTATTACTTTTCAAGTGACCATCGGTGGTAACGCTGGATTCGAGCGCGCGACATGTGCTCGTGCCAACGACAAAGACGTTGCCTTTGCTGTCGATGCACTTGTTGACCGCCAGTGCCGTCGCCTCCGAGATTTCGTAATACTCCGAATCCATTTTATGCTTGGTCAAATCCTCCACCTCCACGGGCCGGAACGAACCGAGACCAACGTGCAACACGACGGGCACAATATTCACGCCCTTCTTCTTCAGTGTGGCGAGGACCCGCTTGGAAAAATGAAGCCCGGCGGTCGGTGCAGCAACGGCTCCTGTCACACGCGCAAAAATGGTCTGATAGCTTTCTTTGTCCTTCTCTGTCGGGTCGCGCTTGATGTAGTACGGCAGCGGCATGCGCCCGATGCGCTCGATGATCTTGAAGAGATCACCTTCCACATTGAACCGCACGGTACGGCCGCGGGATGTCGTATTGTCTATGACTTCGCACCAGAGTTTGCCGTCATCAAAGAAGATTTTGTTCCCGATGCGAACTTTTCTCGCAGGGTCGACGATGACATCCCAGATGTTCTCATCTTTGTTCAGCTCACGCAGAAGGAAGACTTCGATCTTCGCGTTTGTTTTTTCTTTGCGGCCAAACAAGCGAGCCGGGAACACCTTCGTCTCGTTGATGACCAGGCAATCGCCCTTCTTGAAGTACTGCGTGATCTCATGAAACTCACCGTGAATCTTTATCGACTCATC
>CAYJNF010000055.1:0-12509 GCA_964370915.1 uncultured Chitinophagales bacterium | reverse complement strand
TTGCCTATGATGCGGGGAAGATTATCGGAATGACCGACAATGAGAATGACCTCTCCCCTGTGTGCTTTCACCGAATCGACATACGCGGCAATTGCATTGGCGGGGATTGGCATGGGCGAGACCCCCAACGACATTGCGGTTGGTGCAACAGTTTGTGTTGTACGATATTTTTCTGAGACGTAAATTCTCTTCACGCCGGTTGAGCTTATCACGTGTGCGAGCCTGCGCGCCCGCTCAATCCCCGCCCCCGAAATCGACGTCGTATCCGAATCATTCAGTCGCTCGGCATGCCGGACGAAAATGACGGTCGTTGCCGGACTGAACCAGAAGTACCACGCCATGGCACACACCAATAGCGGGATGACGAGAATCAGCAGAAGTGGTAATCGATTTTTCATGTCATGCTTCGTTTGCAAAACAAAAAGAGGGGCGCCGGTGACGTCCCTCGTAATTCGGAGAACAGGTCTTCTATCGCTTTGCGCGGCGTTGAAGGGCCCGGAGGTCAATCTCGCGCAATTTCTGCAGCTGATCGCTCGATTGATCGGCCTTTCGTTTAGTCTGTGACGACTCCTCCGCGGCCGCGAGCTTCTGCCCTGATGATGAGGCGGTTGTGTCCCGCCGGGACACGGTTGGGTTCTTCTGAAACTCCAACAGCAGTTGCAGATCGTTATCCGTTTGTTCCAGCTCCGAAGAGAGTTCAGCAATCTTCCTGGATTGCGCGTTAAGCTCCGCGGCCTGAATACGGGCCAGCGTTCGCAGGCTGTCCACCGTATTGGTGCGCCTGCCATCGACCGTGCTGAATTGCATGCGCTCGCGAACCAGCGACGCCATGATCACCGAGCGTGTCCGCTCGCCGCGCGGGAGCCACGGTATTTCGAGATGCTTGACAAACCAACCCAACGCAACACTGTCGTTGCGGGCGGAGTTGAAGGGGTTCACATACAGGTGAGCAAGATTGCGGACCGCGTCAGCGTACGCCATTGTTCCCGGATAGAGTTCCGCGACCATCTTATACACGAGAGCAGCGCCCTGAAAAGCCCCTGCGGTTTCCAAGCTATCGGCAAAAGCAAGATGATAGCTCGCCCGCGCATCGGACTCCTCTATTTTCTCCTGGCCGCGAAGCGTTGCACTGAAACCACTCAGCACTGTCAGCAACGCTATCACCAACATTTCTTTCATGCAGAAGCTCTGAGTCAATTCACCGATTGCTGAATTGCCGCAAAACTAGGAATCGCGACTTCCTTCACTGCAGGCAATTCCACTGTAAACGTCGTGCCTTCCCCGACTGCACTTTCGGCAAACACCCGTCCTCCGTGCGCCTCAACCAACGCCTTCACCAGCGCCAGCCCCACTCCTGTTCCTCTGCTGCTTGCCTTTGAAGAGTTCTTTGCCTGATAGAATTTCGTGAAGACATTCGGCAAGTCTTCGGGCGCAATACCAACCCCGGAATCCGTCACCGACACTTTCACGCCAAACTTTGATGTCCCTACTTCAATGTGAATTCTGCCATTCTCGGGCGTGTACTTTATCGCATTGCTCAGAAGATTACTATAGACCTGGGGAATATTATCGAGATCCGTTTTCACTTTGGGAATCGGCGACGCATCCATCGTGACAACAATATTCTTGCGCAGCGCAATCAACTTTGCTTCTTCAACAACGGGCAACATCACCGACAGCAAATCGGTCGGAACAAAATTGTATTTCATCGCTCCCGATTCGATCTTTGAGATGTCCAGGAACTGATGACTGAAAGCCGTGATCTTGTTGATGCCCTCGCGGATAAACGCGGTGAGCCGGAGTTGTTCGTTATTGAGTGTGCCGTATCGTTGGTCAGTCATGAGGTTGAGTGCGGAGGTCATAGCTTGCAGGGGGGTTCTCAGTTCGTGCGAGATGTGATGCATCATCTCTGTCTTCAACTTATCAATCGATTCAAGTTTCGCGCTCATGTTGTTGATAGCCTGCGCGAGCAGCGACATCTCATCCTGTGTCTGCACGGAAATCGGGAGAAACTTCCCTTTGGCAATCTCTTCCGTACCGCGAATCAGGATGCCGATCGGTTTGGTAATGGTCAGGGTAATGAACACCGCGGCAATGATGGCCGCAATGAATGCACCAACGGTCAGGAAATACGCAACGTTGGTCGAACGAACCATTCCGTCGTTGATCTCCCCGATGGCGTTCTGCACTGCCTGCTGGTTGAGCTGAATGAACTGATCGAGTTGCGCGTGCATCGCATCCAGCGTATCCGATCGAAGATTCTCCTCGGCCTGGTCCGAACGCCTGCCGATGCCATGGGTTGCATGCCGCACGGCTTCGGAAAACCATGCATGCGATTCCTGCACGCGATGAACAATGGCAACTTTGTTTTCCGACAACCCGAGAGATTCCAATGAATCCGCAAACTGCTTGAAGACTCTGCTCTGCTCTTCAAAGACTTTGAAGTACTCCTTGTCCTGGAAGAATGCTGCCTTCTGCGCATACGGTTCTTCTTCATAGAGGATTGCTTTCATCTGCTTCGCCAGATCAGCCGCGCGCATGTCATACGCAAAGGTGTTCTCTGTTCCACTCATGACACCTCGAAGCGCAGAGATCATATAGACGTTCGCAGCAAGCATCAGCAGAATGATAATGCCGAAGCCCAGCCACATCTTTTTGTAGATCGTGAGTTTCATTGCGAACAACCCCTTCCATGAATCACAATTTCATTGCAGATTCATCGTGGTCGCGATACGGTCGCACAGCATTTCAGAATGCTGCCCCATGAGACCATGTGAAGCTTTGTGGCTAAAGGTAGAGAGACATTCGTTGATATGCAAGGAGTTGGGTAACCGCACTCAAGGGTTACTGGAAATATCCAAAATTTCTTACGTAGTATAGCTTAGAATTGTGTCAAATGGCAAGTTTCAAGCAGCTGGAATAGACCACTCAAGTGTGCGTTCCAGAAAAAAATTTTCTCACATGCGAAGCTCAACTCCATCCGCGTCACGTGGCATGTCACCTCGTATGGGTTCTTCATCTTCATTATGCTCGACGCTCTATATGAGTTTCATCCCGTCGGGATTTGCAAATTGTCAACATATAACAACAAAGCCCGAACGATTGCTAGTCGCACGGGCTTGAGAGTTGGAGCACAATAGCCAGAAGTCAGATATCAGTCTACGACCCATTGCGAGGTCCGTGCCTTACGTTTTCGCGATTTCGTCCACCATCGATACTCCATGTTGCTGATTCATTCCCAACGGAAGCAGGCTCGTTGCAGGAATGGCAATCGTGTCCTGGAACTCCGGCACAATGTGCTTCAGATGAATTCTCATGTTTGCGGATGTGCCGGCCTGCGATGCTGCAATCAGTTGATCGACTTCTGCACGCACCATCGGCACGCCGACTTCTTCGCTCGTGAGCCTCCCTGTACGGGCATGCGGATGCTCACGCTCTTCCTGTGGCATATCCGTTCCGTGACGGCACACAAGTATCTTCTCGTGCTGTGAAGGTTCGGCCCGTTCAGACGCGAAGAAAAGCTCTTCGCTGAGTTTCTCTCCTCGTTGCAACCCAGTGAATTCGATATCGATATCGGTTTTCTCCTCCAACCCGCTCAGCCTGATCAGATCACGCGCAAGATCCACAATCCTGATCGGCTCACCCATGTCCAACACAAACACCTCTCCCCCTTCACCCATCGTTCCGGCCTGCAGTACAAGTTGCACCGCTTCGGGAATCGTCATGAAGTACCGTCTCGCGTCGGGGTGAGTCACCATCACCGGCCCCCCTTGCGCAATCTGCTGCTTGAAAATCGGGACAACGCTCCCGCGGCTTCCCAACACATTTCCAAATCGCACGCTCACGAACGATCGGCGTGTGCGAATGGATGCATCCAACACAACAAGCTCAGCCACGCGTTTGGTTACTCCCATGATGCATGTGGGATTCACGGCTTTGTCGGATGAGATCATCACAAACCGGTCCACATCGAACTGATCCGCAAGATCAACGAGCACTTGCGTTCCCAACACATTGTTACTGACCGCGTCTGCGAGGTTCGCCTCCATCAATCCGACATGCTTATGGGCGGCTGCGTGGAATATGACTGTCGGGCGATACGTGCGAAAGACCTGCCCCATCCTATGCCTGTCGCGAATATCCGCGATCACGGTATGCAGACCCAGTTGCTCCTGCCCGATGGGGGTGACCCGGTTCTGCACTGCCGATCGAAGCTCGTTGGCAATGGCAAAAATGGAATTCTCTCCGTGACCCAGCAGTATCATCTCGTCAGGCGAGAACTTCAGAATCTGTCTGCACAACTCCGACCCGATTGAGCCTCCCGCTCCCGTCACCATCACACGCGCGCCATGCAGCAGGTTCCCCACACCATCCGTATCGGTCTTCACCACACCGCGTCGAAGCAAGTCCTCGATGGCAATGTCCCTGATCTGCGAGACCTTTGCATCTCCACCGAGTATCTCAAAGATGCCCGGAATTGTTTTGCTCGGGACTTTGGCCGCCTTGCACATCTGCACAACGTGGCGAATAGTCTTGCCGGTTGCAGTCGGCATTGCGATAAGCACCTCCTGCACGCCAAGTTTCCTGACCTGTACGGGCAGGTCATCAAGGCAGCCGACGACGGGAACTCCGTTGATGCGTGCCGAACATTTCCTCATGTCGTCATCCAGGAATCCCACCGGTTCAATAGGAAGGTTGGGATTCATTTTCAGTTCGCGCAGAATCATCGATCCTGCTACACCGGCTCCGACAATGAGCGTCTTCTTCTTTTTTCCCGGATCAAGTTCGCCCGCATCAGCTTCTTTGTATCCGTATCCCATGCGAAGGAGAAAACGAAATCCCCCAACAGCCAGCATCGTCAGCATCCCATCGATGAGTGGAATGGAACGGGGCAGGTCGGGGGAGAGAAATCCGAAGGGTCTCAGAATCGCGAAATACGCAAGAGCACCGGCGAGCATGGAAAAGAAGTTGGCAAGTATGACGACCGAAAGCTCGTCCACGCTCGCATACCTCCAGTACCGGCTATAGAGTCCGCTCGGATAAAAGACGAGGAGTTTCCATATAATAGAGCTTCCCGTGTAGATCGCGAGTGGAACGATATACGTCCCGAATTGGTCGAATCCGTCAACTCGCAACAGCAGTGCGATGCCGGGGATGAAACAGAACAACGTCAGGTCGTATCCGAAGACGTGTCTGTTCCGGAATTCTTTCAGGATCGAAAGCAATTGGCGTTTCATGTGAGTAACCCCCTCAGGTATGGAAACAGTTACCTCACTCAAATGCCGCGCCGCATTGAGGAGAGATCTAGAAGTACGGACGAAAACCCCAGAGAAAAAATCTTCACCGCCAAGACGCCAAGGTCACAGAATTGAAATGCCGTTGTTCCTTGCCGACTTCGAAATCTTTCCTTGGCGTCATCGCGGTTGTTTTCATTTCAACGGGTTCTCGGCTGCACCTCTAGGGCCTAGACCAAGTTTGAGATTGATGTGATCAGACAGTTGACCGATGACAGACGACAGAAATAAAAGAAGTCAGAGGTCAGAGGTCAGTGTGTCGTCGATCGTCAATTAATGAAAAGAACAGAAAGTAACAAAAGACGTAAGGGTTTCTGCCAACAATATAGTGACATTGTAGCCCGGATGCTGAATCCCTTCTGCCGCTAATGAGAACATTTTCCGGAATAAACAGTGGTGACAGAGATCAACAGTTGGGGTCGTCGATTGTTGACTCTCAGCTACATCACCACGGATGGCGCACCGATTGACACCGATGAATTTTACACGATTCGTCGTACTTTTTGCAATCTGGAACTCCCGAAGTTAAAGAGCAATCCTACACGTAATCCTGTCGTTTTTAAATAGTTGAACAACTGCGCTTCATCGCTGACTGTGAGAGTTTTGATCGCTTTGTTTTCAACAAGGATCTTCTCTTCCACCAAGAGATCAGCCCTAAATCTCCTCGTGAAGACGACGTTTTTGTAATTGATATCCAAATCCATTTGTCGCTGAAAATTGATGTTCAGAGCTTCCAACTCGTAACACAGAGCATCCTCATAAACGGATTCCAGGTATCCTGGCCCCAAGACCTTATGTACCTCAATTGCCGCACCAATAATCGCATAGGTCAAGTCTTCAAAGAGAAGATCTATTCTTTTGCTTTTGTCGGTGTTCATCAGTGTGTCATCGGTGGTAGGAAAACGATGACCCGCCCACGGCAGGGTTGACCATTGCTCACCATCCACTACACGTTCTCTTCCAGGGAATAGCCGCTGTACCTCATTGCCTCAAGTTCTTTGCGCAATGGCCGCCAGTACATCTTGTCGTTCTCGACTTCAATCATCTGCTCCTCGTGAAGTGCAGACTCGAGAGAGCGAATGTCGGTCAACAACGCATGCTTCAGGAGCGGGCGCTGATCTGCGAGTACGGTCGTTTGTTCACGAAAACCTTGTGCCAGCTGAACAAGCATCTCCGGCGTGCGCGACTCCAGCAGCCAAAACTCACGCTGCGATTCAGAGGGACTGTCTTGTGCGGCAAAGTCTGCCTCCACGAGCCTCCGGATCATCGGCCAATCTTTGCTGCGTTGTGTTTTCTTAGCCTTGACCAGGTCCCCGAGCGCCAGCACATCAAATGCAATTCCGTCCGCCTCTTCAACCGTGGTGCGCCGGAGCCACAGTTGTTCAAATGCATCCACTCCGCGCATCACCGACATCGTGTCGATTCGCATGTTCAACGCGTCGGGGTGGTAGCTGCGAAAATGAATTGCATGGCCTCGATGCAGGTACTCCGGTTCAAACGGCGGCAGTGCGATACGCTTTGCCCGAAGTTCACGGAGAGCAGCGCGAAGGGATGCTATGTTGTCGTCTGATGCAAGAAGGGCGACATCGGTATCTCTGCTAAACTCCGCCGCGCCGTAGAATACGCATGCCTGGCCCCCCATGAGGAGCGCTCGCACGTTGTGCGTAGAGAGAGTCGAAAGGACTTTCTGAATCGGGTTCCGGATCGAGTGAACCTCCTACCGAAATGTAAAACGCCCAGAGTTTCTGGCTCTCACGCCAACGCTCCATTGGCGTCAACCTGTACCAATCGAGCCACTCGTCGTCTACCATCCATGAAGTATCCATGCGTGAATATAGCCACGAAGCATCTTAGCTGCAAACGTCGTTCGTTGTGTAGAGCAGAGGTCAGAGATCAGACGTCAGATGTCAGAAAGTCGCACGTCAGATGTTCGTTGAACGTTGACCGTTGTTCGTTGTTCGTTGATCGTCGATCTTTGACAGTTGACAGTTAACCATCAACAATTGACCATTAACAATTAACAGTTTTTGTTTCCCCATCCTTCCCGGATTGTCACGGCAAATGAGCTTGCGCGAGCGCCGTGACAACAGCTCTGTTCGCGCGCCGATCATGAGTTGGGATTTCGGATTACAACGGGTAGTGCATCCCTTGAATCCGTGGAAGGGATCCGCCAAGCGTTGCCTTATGCGCCGAGTATGCAACGTCTTCAAACCAACCCACTTCTCCTTGTTCATTCACGAAGGCCAGTCCAGGCTCAATGCCCGCGGATGCGGCACGCTCAATCTCGATCGACGCCTGATCAGCAAGCCGAATCCACATGGACTTCAGTTCATCGGGTCGAAGTTGCAGACCCATCTCGTGCAGTTCGGATGGATTCACACGCGAGTTTCTTTGCATCTGATTCATGAGTAGCAGAGGTGTGAACCCCGGATCTTTCGCACAGGCTGCCCAGATGATACTGTGCAAGGGATACTGTTGCGCATTCATCACCACATCGACCAGATCGCGTGTCTCGGCACGTCCCCCCATTGCCAGTGCCTTGTTCGTTAACGCGTCGAAGCGATTCAGCTTCCATCCGAGCAATTCATCCTGTTCAATAGGAAAAAAACGCCATGCGGAATCCTGACACCATTCGAGCTTCACTGCGCTATCCTGTTTCATGACCCACGCTCGCCGGAAGTTCGGTGTCCACACATCCTGACGAACACTGTAGCCCGAGCGTGCAAGAAGAGCGGCGTCCGCTTCGCTCGAAGTCATGACGGCCTCTTCCACATCATGGAACACATCGACATCGGCACTGAACCGTGTTGATGCTTGCGCGTTGAGCGCAATGCCGCCCGCAACATAGCTCTTCGCGGACCGGTTTGTTGCAAGCAGTCTGAGAATCTCTGACTGAAAAGGTGTTAGAGGCATTGTTCGATTTCTCGTGCAGTTTGCCACGCCGCCCGTCCACCGTGTTGTCGTAATCTGCGAATGATGAGCCTGATGTCGTCGATGTTCCTTACACGCGTGTTCGGCTGTCGCATCCAAAAGCACTCTGGGTGGCGCGTTAATGCTTCATGCGCGCGACGCATGGCCTCTGATGTTGGATGTCCTATTGTCTCCTTTGTGTGCATGCTGCTTTGAGGTTTCGGATTTTGGATTCAGTCATCGCGTTCTGCGATCCAATGCCTGCTCGAAGCTGACAAGCTCGCGTATCAAGGAGTTGTAGCGCGAGTACGCATCACCTCCCTGCAGACGAAGCAGACGATACAGCTGCATTTCAGGATCGGGGATAGGATTCGAGGCGCTTAGGGGAAGCAAGCCTGCGCCCGTCAACCGTGAGCGGGCAATCCCCACCAGGCACGCCGCTATCGTTCGGCGTCCGGATCGAAAGTCGGCAAGCCCCTCGCGCAAGAGCGCCTCTCCCGGAAGTCCTTGCATCAAGTCTTCAGTGTTCATCACAGAACTCCATGACGGCGGTTTCAAATGACGATGCGTCAATCGCCGGGTAGCGGATCAGTTGAGGCCTAATGGATGCAAACAATTCCCGCAAGCGCTCCTTGCGAATCAACCCTTCGCGCCACATCGAGTCGACGTCCTGCAGGTCACGTTCGTGCCGGCGCTGCAGCTTGGACAGTGCCTGTCCGTACGGATCGTAGTGATAGAAATCTATCATACCTTGGCGCGCTATGAATAAGCTTCGTTCACGCCAACCCGGGGGTGGCGGTATAAACAGATCCGGGCTTGCGAGTTCCACGTTGATATCCAATTCATCTTTCAACACTGCGAGCGCCTCAAACAACCCCGGTGGCTCAGGATCAGGTTTGAGATCAACGTCGATAGTCATGGACCGCCATCCGTGCAGTACAGCCGTGGCTCCTCCCGCAAAGTAAATGCTGCCGGGACCCGTCACACGCTTCCCGAGTTCGATCATTAATCCTTCGAGTTTGTCCTTATTGGTTTCGTCGCGCATCTGTTCGTTGACCGCCTTCGACCCGCCTATCTACGATTCGTAGAACGGCTCGCCTACGGCCTGTAGGGTAGAGTAGGGTTGACAGTTGATTGCCCGCCCACCGCAGGCGGGTTGACGATCGCCCATTAACCATTCACAATTGACCATAATGTGCAATAGTCAGTTGATGGAAGATCAGAAGAATCCTTTATGGATGTGCTATTCCGAGCTGCTTCCGGATTATTTTACAGAGCGTGTCCTTGATTTCCGTGTGGCGAGGCACTGGAGATTTCTTACCATTCGCCGGATTCACATAGATGTCATGATTGCCCCCTGCTCGTTTGAATCTGCAACCATTGCCCTCAAGCTCACGAATGAGGTCCTTTCATTTCACACCTCAACACCCAGTTCTTTCGTGTGCGTCTGACCGATGGATAGTTCTTCGGCTTCGTCTTCCATTATCAACTTGTTAGCATCCCGAATGTTTTCCTCGAGTTGCTCCAGCGTTTCTCCCTGGCTAAATACACCGGGGACCTCCTCGAGTTTTCCAACGTACCACCCTTCATCCAACCAGTATTTAAGAGTGAAATTTCGCGTCATGTTCCGCCTCCTTTCCTTACGCCAAAAATATACTGTTGTATGCCTCAAAGAGCAACTGCTTCTGTCTTGCGTCCTCTACGTATTGATTTTTGACCATTGACGATCCCCCATTAGCCATTAACAATTGACAATCAACAATTGACAATTTCTTTTCCCCCCATCTTGCGGATTCTCTCCCTCCTCCATATATTCAACCAGCGCGTAAAGAACTTGTGTGAAAACCGATGATATAGCCCCGGCATTTCCCGAAGGGATCCTTCGGATATGCCGGGGACCTCAAATCAAGAAAAATTCTTCCTGCGCGAGCGACTTCAGTCGCAAGGAGTCAGGTTTTCACACACGCTCTAAAGCAGGCTGTCCCTTCACCTGTTTCTTCCAGAGAATATTTTTGCGCACTCCTGCGCGGTTCCTTCACATTCCCGATCTTTGGCCGATCTTTGACCGATCTTTGACCGATCTTTGATCTTTCACGACGAGAATCTGACATACTCACCAGAGTTGCCAATTACTCTGCGTACTGCGCTCGCCTCCGTCTGGTCGGCCGCACGATTGACAATTGAAAATTAACTGACAATTAGTTGTTGACCATTACTGCCATCCAAAATAAACTGAGTTGCATGAAAAAGTCATGTTTGTTAGTTCATAAAGGGGGGCGTGAGAGGTCATAGGTGGAGTAAGCCTCTCCCTAATGCCAACGCTGAACTTGTTGACACTTTCTTTTCGAAAAGTCCCGCTCTTCGGATTCCGCCGATGCGGAATTCACGAAAGCGGAGAAAGTGTCCAAATGCCGCTTTACGGCATCCCGCACAATTGTATTTTGGTAGATGCGGGAGAAAACATTCAAAATCGTAATGCACGATTCAATCGCCACCCCGCGTGCCGTAAGTTTCGGTGCGGAAAGAGCAAACAGAATTAGGAGCATTGTGCAGTTTCACCGAAACTTAACCCCTTCGATTGAATCCTTCTAGCCCGCACCGCCGACGATTTTGAGGGCTTATATCAAAATCTTTGTTTCAGGAAAAGTCTGATTCACCATTAACAAATATTTCACAACTTCTTTGATGCTCTCAACGCTGCGCCTAAATTGGCCTTCCAATACGAGCGACAAATCCATCGGCATTGCTCTGCCGGCGTGCCTTGCGGTACTGCTTGGATGTCATGCACTCAAAGAAGATCATCTGGCATTTGTGATGCCTGTGCAGTGTGCGGTGTTTCTTTTGATCGGTTGGATTGTACCGCACAAGCCGTATTGGGGTATTGTCATTGCCGCTGCAGCACTTCCAATCTCCGAGTTGTTTTCAAACCTTGCGAGCCAGCCGGTAATTCTCTTTGGCGCGCTCATGATTCCGTTGGCGGCAGGCATAGCACTCATTCATAAGGAGTCAATCCGCAAGTTTCGATTCTCAACTGTTCACATTGCAGCTTTGTGTTTTGTGGGTTGGGTGTTTGTGAGCCACCCACAAGCAGCCTTGGCGCGGGACGGCAACTACTCCATCTGGCATCTGCTGCCACTGTTGTTTCTGATGCTTGCCAGTTCTGTTCTTCTGAACACTTCCAAAAAGCAACTGCTGCTCGTCAGAAGTTTTGTGCTTACCTCAATCGTGTCGGCGGGGTTTGCTCTCACGCACTACCGGATCGGACCAACTTCTGCAGAGTCAATTCGCGCATCAGGGCTTACGTCGCATCCCATCATTGCGTCCATCCTGTTTCTTGTAGCAATGATTTTTGTGATCTATGATGTACGGGATGTACGAGATGTACGGGATTTGCGGGCACCTCTTGGCAGAGCTTACCATCTCTGGGGGATGGCTTCAGTAGCAATTCTTGTTGCCGGAATTGTTGCAACTGTCTCCCGGACAACCTTTGTTGCGCTGCCCCTCGTCTTCGGACTTGCGTATCTCCTTTCATCAAATGAACACAACATCGAACAACTGCGCCGGCTGAGTGTTTCGATTATTCCGATTGCATTGGTTCTGGCTTTACAACAGAACTACATTGTTTTGCTGCTTGGGATCCCTGAGTCGATCAGCCGCGGAGCAGATTCCATTGGGTTTCGATATCTGCAATGGCAAAACTGCTGGGAGATGTTTCTTGCAAACCCGATTTCAGGAGTTGGCATCGGGCGGTTCATTGAAACCGTTCCATTCTTTGGACAAGCTGCATTTCCACAATACGGAATCAATTATGGTCCGCACAGCATCTACATGTCTCTACTCGCTGAAACGGGGACAGTCGGATTTCTTCTTTATGTGGGGATGATTGTGGCGGTAGTGCAGAGTCTCTGGAAAAGCTCCAGATCACCCGATTCACTTGGCCTTACCTTGCTTCTTGCATTGGCGATCTTCCTTTTCACCGGGCTGACTGGTGACCTCCAGTTTAACAAGCTTCTTTGGATAGTAATTGGTATTTCCGGCTCGCGGGTCGTTGACAGTTGATCGTTGACAGTTGTTGAGCGTTCTTCAGCGAAATCCCGCCGCTCTCCCGCTGTGCGGGATGTCCTGCTTTCAAGGATTCCGCGCGGGCGGGATTCTAACGAGGCGGAACCATAAGGCGGCATTTGGCGGGAATTGTCGATGTCGAGCCCCTGCTGTCCAAGAAACTCCGAAACGTGAGCAGAATTGGTGTCTGTGCATTGAAGAGAGCCGAACAGCGTTTGGCTTTGGATCAAGCCCCCCCTCATC
>CAYJNF010000054.1:0-12535 GCA_964370915.1 uncultured Chitinophagales bacterium | reverse complement strand
GGCCGCTCTGCAACAACTTGCACCTCCTGCACTTCAACCGATGACGCAGTGAGTCTGAAATCCAAACTTGTTGTTTGGCCAGCGCTCACACGGATGTTCGAGATGCTGTACGGAGCATATCCAACATAGTTTACTCTCACGGTGTAGACACCGGCTCGAACGGCCAAGACAATGTACTCGCCGTTCAAGTCACTCGATGCGCCTACCGTTGTCCCTTCAAGGACAATGGTGGCCCCGATCAGGGGTTCGCCCGAGTCTTTGTCTACGACTTTACCGCGCAACTTTCCATCCTGTGCAAACAACATTGCCGGCACAAGAAGCAAGAAAAGCATCGCAGTGTATCTCTGTAGCATAGCTGCCTCCTTTAATGTGGCTGTGATTAAGCGTGAAGTACTGCTGTAACGGGTTCCCCAACACTTGGGCAACTCGAGCACGAGTTCACCGATAAGTCGAAATGGTAATAACACTCGTGCGTCGGTTTTCCTTCGCTAGGTCGGGCATGATGGTGAGATGTACGTTTCCGTGTGTGCCCGGGACTTTGAGCCAAAGATTGACCAAATCTTCGGCGTCGCAGCGTTAGTGTAGAGTTGTTTTTTGGTAAGTATTAATGAAATGTAGTAACAATTCTTTGCCCTCTACCTCCTCTATTTGTGATACTCTTTGCGTTTGAGTTTTGTAGCTGGAAAGGTTTTCGATTACGCATCAATATAAATAGGCACATTTTGTTTGTCAAGTGCATAACCAAGAAAAAAACCCACGGTGGGTCATTTTTAGGACATCCAGCAAACCACTACTCCAGGCGAACAACTCGGAGCCGGGAAATCCCCTCTTCGTTTTTCAGCGCTTGCAGCGCGCTATCGGGAATTTCATTGTCGATACTCATCACGGTCAGAGCATTTTCTCCGACTGCAGTTCTTCCGAGAGAAACTCCGGCTATGTTCACATTGTGTCCAGCAAGGATTGTCCCAACCCGCGCCAGCATCCCTGGACGATCCATGTTATTGTAGATGAGGAGAGTTCCTTCGGGATTGACTTCAAACCTGAAGCCGTCGATGCGGACAAATCTTATTGTGCCAAGGCCATACACCGTGCCGGCAAGTACGCGCTCTTCATTGTCTGTAATAAATTTCAACGTAAGAAGGTTGGCAAGATTCTCCGGGGCAGCTTCTCGTTGTTCGTGGATCGCCAATCCCATTTCGGAGGCATGAAACGGTGCGTTCACGAAGTTGACCGGCTCAGGCAACACGTGTGAAAGCAACCCTTTGAGGACACCCGCTTTCATAAGCTCCATCGATGAAACGAGGAGATCACCCGAGGCGGAAATCGTAAGACTTCTGAATTTCCCGAACGCAAGTTGTGCGGCCATGCTTCCGAGTTTCTCCGCGAGCGCGACAAACGGCCGCAGTTCGGTATTCATCGTCAGTTGCAGGGCTGCACCGTTCACAAGTCCGGTATACCCGCGCTGTTTCAACGCATCGGCGATCTGATGCGCAATCTGGACGGCAACTTTCTCTTGCGCCTCCTCGGTTGAAGCGCCGAGGTGCGGAGTTACAACAACATGGTCGTGCTGCAACAGCGGAAGGTTCGTCGGAGGTTCTTCTTCGAACACATCGAGTGCCGCCCCCGCCACATGACCGGACTGCAACGCCCGGAGTAACGCCTGCTCGTCAACAATTCCGCCTCGGGCGCAGTTCACAATTCTGACACCCTTCTTGCATTTCGCCAACGTGTCGTCGTTGAGCAGCCTCTTCGTTTCGGCAGTGAGCGGCGTGTGCAGCGTGATAATGTCCGCCCGCCGGTACAGCTCACCGAGACTTACCAGCTCGATATTCTGCTTCGCCGCCATCTCAGCGGACAATATCGGGTCGTATCCGATCACCTTCATCCCAAACGCCTGACACCGCGACGCAACTTCGCGCCCGATCTTGCCAAGGCCAACCACGCCAAGCGTTTTCTCAAAAACCTCAATGCCCGTGAATTTCTTTCTGTCCCACTTTCCCCCGGCAAGACTTCGGTGAGCATGGGGAATGTTGCGTGCAAGCGAAAGAAGCATGGAGACCGTATGCTCTGCCGCCGAGATGGTGTTGCCGCCCGGCGTGTTCATGACCAGAATTCCTTTGCGCGTGGCGGCTGCGACATCAATGTTGTCGACTCCGGTGCCTGCACGACCGATAATCTTCAGGTTCGTTGCCCGAGCAAGTACTTCGGCAGTGACTTTTGTCGCACTACGCACAACAAGCCCGGCATACGTGCCAATGACGTTCTTCAGTTCATCGGGCGGGAGACCCGGTTTGTTATCAACTTCGAAACCTTCGTGGACAAGAATGTCAATGCACGCCTGTTCAAGCTGGTCGCTCACCAAAATTTTCATTGCACTGTTCCGGAGTTACTGTACGATGATCGTGGCGAAGCCCGCGCTTCGGACTCCGCCACGACACACGAAGGGTGAAGACTACTTCATTGTAAGAAATGCATTCTGCGTTGCGGCCAGGCCGGCGCCCACGGTAAATTTGTAGCCTACCGTCGCAAGTGTCCGTTCCAGCGCTCCCACGAACGCAATCATATCAAGCTCGTCATAGTAGCCGAGATGGGAAACGCGGAAAATCTTGTCCTTGTAATCATCCTGCCCACCGGCGATGGTGATTCCGATTTCTCCCTTCAGCACTTTGTTAAATGCCTTCCACGCAATCCCATCGGGCACCCAAACCGGCGTTACCGCGTACGATGGAGAATCAGAGAAGAGCTTCAAGCCGAGGCCGACAACGCCGGCTCGCAGTGCCGTTGCAAGTCGTTCGTGGCGCTTCCAGACGTTCTCAATACCTTCGACCCTGATCATCTCCAGGGCGGCATCGACACCAATAATCAACGAGACTGCCGGAGTGAACGGCGTATCGTTATCGGCATGCGACTTAATTGCTTTGCGCAAGTCGAAATAGAACTTCGGCATCTTCGATGTTTCCATCATGGCAATTGCCCTCTGGCTGACTGCGACAAATGCGAGACCCGGTGGAATCATCAACCCCTTCTGTGAACCCGTTACACAGACGTCAATGCCCCATTCATCAAAACGCAATTCGTGAGCGCCAACAGCCGTGATGCCATCAACGCACACGAGCGCATTGGAGTTTTCGCGAACCAACTTTGCCATCGCCTTCACATCGGTTGCAGTGCCTGTCGATGTTTCGCTGTGCACAAGGTACACCGCTTTCGCCGACGGATTTGCTTTCAATGCAGTGAGAATTTGTTCTGCGGTCGGCGCTTTGCCCCACTGCGTCTTGATCTCAACAACATTCATCCCGAATGCCTTCGGCATCTTCACCCAGCGCTCACCGAATTTTCCGCCGTTCACGGAAATGATGGTATCACCGGGAGAGAAGAGACTCACAAATGTCGATTCCACACCGCCGGTCCCAGAGCACGTAAGCGTGAGAACAGGCTGTTCCGTTTGAAACAAGTACTTCAAATTCTTGTTCACGCGTGTAAGGATTTCATTGAACTCGGGATTGCGGTGATGGATGATTGGCTCCGCCATCTTGAGCATGACGGTTTCGGGAATGGGAGTCGGGCCGGGCGTAAAGAGTCTTTTTTTCATGGGTGTTCTCTTAAGTTGGTTAAGGTGGAAAAGATCGGTCGAAAAAGGCTATCTGAATTTACAAAAATCCAACCTTAGATTCTCAACATCGGCAGGACATGCAAGGCGGGTGGAGGGACGCGCGGCACTCAGTCCGTTACAAGCACGTGCTTGGCGATGATGCCAAGAAGTTCCGACCGGCCTTCACCGCTTATGGCGGAAAAGGGAATAACATCCCGGCAAAACGTGAAGCGCGCAAAACTGGATTTTGCATTCTTCAGGTAGGTCGGCATTTTACTGCGCGGAAGTTTGTCCGATTTTGTCAGGGCAACCACGAACGGGATTTCATAGTACTCGAGCCATCCGACCATCATCATATCCAGCTCGGTCGGTTCATGGCGCGAGTCGATCAGTTGAACAACCAGCGAGAGGTTCTCGCGTGTCTTCAGATACTGCTCAATCAGTTTGCCCCAGCTCGATCGAATCTGCTCGGGAACTTTTGCGTAGCCGTATCCGGGCAGATCAACGAAGTAGAATTGTTTGTTGATGAGATAGTAGTTAAGCTCGCGGGTTTTTCCGGGATCGGAGCTGGAACGTGCAAGCGCTTTGCGGTTGCACAATTTGTTGATAAGGGAGGATTTGCCAACGTTCGAGCGCCCCAGGAATGCAACTTCCGCCTGGGTTTCTTTGGGAAGTTGCCGGAGTGCCGCGACGCCTAACGCAAATTCTGCTGATATGAGTCTCATACAACGAAAGGGAAACGAAAAGAGCCCCTCTACGAGGTCATCGACCCGTTCAAAGGACTCTCGTATCTGTTTCGGTTGTTAGCCGGCTTTGGCCGCTGATTCTTCAGCGGGTTTGGATTCTTTCGCGCCTGCCGCTTTTTTCTTTCGGGGCGCTTTGACTTTCTTTTCTGTTTCGAGTTTTCCGGAAAGTTCCTGGCCGGTATTGAAGTCCACGAGCTCGATCACCGCCATCTCGGCTGCATCACCCTGACGCTGTCCGAGTTTGATGATGCGTGTATATCCGCCGGGACGCGTCGCGACTTTTTCGGCAATCGTCGTGAAGAGTTCCTTGATCACCGAACGGTCTTTAATGAGCCTGCCGACTTCGCGTCGTGCATGCACACCCACCGCCGGGGCATCCTTCGCAGCCGTGGCCGCGTTCTTTGCCCGCGTAATCATCTTCTCGACAAGCATGCGCGTTTCCTTCGCCTTCGCCACGGTGGTGGTGATGCGTTTGTGCCGCAGCAACGAGGTCGACAGTGACGCAAGCGTGGCCCGCCGATGACTTGATGTGCGTTTGAGTTTTCTTCCTGACTTACGGTGTCGCATAGTGGGTTTCCAAAAATAATTTCGCTCTTAAAACGGCGGCGCGCTAGTTGTTAGAGGCGTCGCCAATGTACTTTGTTACGTCCATGCCAAATGTCAGCTTCTCTGCCTGGATGATTTCCGACAGTTCGGCCAGCGACTTGCGTCCGAAGTTGCGGAACTTCAGCAACTCCGCTTCATCGCGGCGCACGAGATCGGCGATGGTTTTGATGTTGGCAGCGCGCAGACAATTGTGCGATCGCACGGAGAGCTCAAGCTCATCGACCGGCGTGAGCAGCACTTTGCGGATCCGCGAGAACTCGGCGTCCTGCTCGCTCTCCACTTTCTCTGCTTCCGGTTCCGTATCGAAGTTGATGAACAACTGAATGTGGTCGCGAAGAATTTTTCCGGAATAGGCCATTGCATCTTCGGGCGAGACCGAGCCATCGGTCTCCACTTCAATTGTCAGCTTCTCATAGTCCGTCTGCTGTCCGACGCGAGTCGGCTCGACGAAGTACCGCACGTTGCGAATCGGCGAGAAGATGGAATCAATCGGAATAACGCCCAGCACCTGGTCCGGCGTTTTGTTTTCTTCCGCCACCACATACCCGATGCCGCGCCCGAGACGCAGATCAAGCTCAAAGTTTGCTTCTGCATTCAGTGTTGCGATATGCATGTCCGGATTCAACACCTCAAGATCGGGCGTCGCATCCTGAATATCCTTTGCCACAAACTCACGCGGCCCCTTGAGCGGGACGATGACGCGATTGCTTTTCTTGTTGACCAGACGAAGTCGGACCTGTTTGAGATTCAGAATCATATCGGGCACGTCTTCCACAACGCCCGGGATGGCCGAGAACTCATGTTGCACGCCTTCGACCTTGATTGCGGTAATGGCATAGCCAGGCAATGACGAGAGCAACACTCGCCGCATCGAGTTGCCGATCGTCGCACCAAATCCCTTTTCAAGCGGCTGCACGATAAACCTGCCAAATGTACCGGTGCGCGAGGCTTCTTCGAGCTGAATGCGCTCCGGCATCTGAATTGTTCCTGCTGTCATGTTCACACACCCTTTCCGTGGTTACTTCGAATACAACTCTACTATCAACTGCTCGTCGGCATTCAACGGAATGTCGGCGCGCTCCGGAATGTTGAGGAATGTACCGGTCATGGATGCCTTATCGAGGCTGAGCCATGGTAGCATTGCATTGTCTTTCATCCTCTTCATGGAGGAGTGGAACACATCGAGCTTCTTGCTTTTCTCGCGCACATGAATAGTATCGCCGCCCCGCAGCAGGTACGACGGAATGTCGACCGGTTTGCTGTTGACCAGGATGTGGCCGTGCGTGATGAGCTGTCGCGCGGTTTTGCGCGACGGAGCCAACCCGAGCCGGTAGAGTGTGTTGTCGAGTCGGCGCTCGAGCATCTTCACGAGCAGCTCGCCCGTTCGTCCGGTTTGCTTCAACGCTTTTGCAAAGTAATTGCGAAACTGCGTTTCCTGCAATCCGTACGTGCGGCGGATCTTCTGCTTCTCGCGCAACTGCACACCGTACTCCGAAACCTTCGCGCGACGCGACTGCCCGTGTTGTCCCGGCGCATACCCGCGTCGTTCCACCGGACATTTTTCCGTGAAGCACTTGGTCCCCTTCAGAAACAACTTCTGTCGTTCCCGACGGCAGAGCCTGCAACTTGCATCAATGTATCTTGCCATGAAAAACGTTCCTTGTTAAACTGCGTTCATTCTCAATTCTTGGTTGACAATTGACCATTGGTCATTGGCAATTCTAGTGCGCTATACTCTTCGCCGCTTCGGCGGACGGCAGCCGTTGTGCGGAATCGGCGTAATATCGCGGATCGTGCCGATCTCCAGGCCTGCCACCTGCAGCGCACGGATCGCCGCTTCGCGTCCCGAGCCGGGTCCCTTCACGTACACTTCCACTTTGCGAAGTCCGAGGGCATGCGCCGCCTTGGCTGCCGCTTCCGCGGACACCTGCGCTGCGAACGGCGTGTTCTTGCGTGAACCCTTAAAGCCGTTCTTCCCTGCCGACGACCAGCTGATCGTGTTACCGTAGATATCGGTGATCGTCACGATCACATTGTTGAACGTCGCCTTGACGAAGACTTTGCCGCTAACGTCAACCTGGATCTTCTTTTTCTTTTTTACTTCGGTGGATGCCTGAGTGGTTTTTGCCACGTCGTACTCCTTTGATTCATAATGTCATTCGTCGGTCTGCTCTCATCGACTCTTCCCTCATCACGGAGCGCTTACGTCTTCGCTGCTGCCTTCTTCTTGCCGGCGACGGTCTTGCGCTTGCCTTTGCGTGTACGCGAGTTTGTTCGCGTTCGTTGTCCACGGACCGGCAACCCGCGTCGGTGTCGCAAACCGCGGTAACAGCCGATGTCCATCAACCGTTTGATGTTGCCCTGCACTTCGCCGCGCAAGGCACCTTCGACTTTGTGGTCGGAGGTGATGATGCTGCGGATTTTTGCCACTTCATCGTCATTCAGATCGCCGACCTTCTTGTTGAAACTGATGCCGGCTTTCGTGAGAATGCTCGCAGCAGCGGTATTGCCAATGCCGTAGATGTATTGCAATCCGATGAGCGTGCGTTTCTTTTTTGGTAAATCAACTCCAGCGATACGAGCCAACTGGATTTCCTCCTTACGTTAAAGTGTTAACCCTGACGTTGCTTGTGTTTGGGATTCTTGCAGATCACGCGCACAACACCGTTGCGACGGATGATCTTGCAGTTATTGCAAATCTTCTTTACTGATGATCGAACTTTCATGTTTTCCTCCGTATTCCATTCTGAGTCCCGCCGCTTTCAGGCGGGCGAAGAATCCTTCACTCGTTTTTCGAGCAAGAGATCCTTCGTCGCAAGCTCCTCAGGATTGGAAACTTATTTGTACCGGTACGTAATTCTTCCCTTGCTCAAATCGTAGGGCGACAATTCCACCGTCACCTTGTCGCCAACCAGAATCTTGATGAAGTTCATCCGCATCTTGCCTGAGATATGGGCGAGAATTTCGTGTCCGTTTTCCAGACTGACCTTGAACATCGCGTTCGGAAGCGTATCCGTGATTGTTCCGTCAACTTTGATGGGACCTTGTTTCGCCATAGAGTGCACATCCGGACTTACCGCGTCAGGATCTCTGGTTCTCCTTTTCGTACAACAACTGTGTGTTCATAATGCGCAGAAGGACTTCCATCAGCAGTACGGACTGTCCAACCGTCGTCATCAAATTCCACTTTGTATGTTCCGGCATTCACCATCGGTTCGATGGCAAGCACCATTCCCTCTTTCAACTTCACGCCGGTTCCCGGGTCGCCATAGTTGGGAATCGCCGGCTCCTCGTGCAAACTTCTTCCGACGCCATGTCCCACAAGATCGCGCACAACCGAAAATCCGTTGGCCTCGACATATTTCTGGACGGCAAACGAAATGTTGTGCAGGTGATTTCCCTCGACCGCTTGCTCCAGTCCTTTGTACAACGACTCTTCCGTTACCCGCATCAACCGCATCTTCTCTTCGCTCACGCGTCCGACGGCGTAGGTCCTTGCGCCGTCGCCATAGTAACCGTCTTTGCGTACACCAACATCCACCGAAACGATCATCCCTTCTTCCAACTTCTCGCCGTTCGGAATCCCGTGCACCACCTCATCGTCGATCGAAATACAGAGGCTTGCCGGAAACAGGTTCTTCCTATCGTGTCCGTATCCCTTGAAGGCCGGTGTTCCGCCACGTGAACGGATGAAGCGCTCGGCAATCTCATCCAGCTCCCTCGTGAACACTCCGGCTTTTATCCGGGAGCCAATCACTGCCAGCACCTCAGCCACGATCTTGCTGCTCTCGCGAATCAACTCGATCTCGTGTCGCGACTTTATCGGTACCTTGCCCATACGATTAGGAGTGCTTACCGCAACCTTCCGCGCAATTTCCCGGACTTCATGAAGCCATCATAGTGCCTCATCAACAGATGCGATTCCACCTGCTGCAGGGTGTCGAGCGCAACGCCAACCATGATGAGAAGGCTGGTGCCGCCAAAGAATTGCGCAAAGCTCGGCGTGACGTTGAACCGCGACATAAACGCCGGCAATATGGCAATGATCGCCAGGAAAATCGAACCCGGCAAAGTAATCTTCGTCAGAATGTTGTCGATGAAATCCGCTGTATGTTTGCCCGGACGAATGCCGGGAATAAATCCGCCCTGCTTCTGCATATTCTCCGAAACATCTTTCGGGTTGAATGCGATTGCCGTGTAGAAATAGGTAAAGAAGATGATCAACAGGGCATAGACAATCGAATATGTTGCAGAGGTGTACTCGAAATAGCTCGCAGCATTCTGCATGAAATCACTGGTCGGGAAGAACGTCGCAATCGTCTGTGGAATAAACATGATCGACTGGGCGAAGATAATCGGCATCACGCCTGCGGTATTCACACGCATCGGAATATACTGCGTCACCCCGCCGTACACTTTTCGCCCGACGACGCGCTTCGCGTATTGTACCGGAATTCTTCGCGTGCCTTGCGTTACAAGCACCACACCTGCAATGATCGCCACCAGCAGCCCGACGAGAATCATCCAGATGATAATGTTGCCGCTGAAATTAAACTGCTCAACAATCGAATGCGGGAAACGTGCGATGATGCCAATGAAGATGATGAGCGAAATGCCGTTCCCGATTCCCCGCTCCGTAATCTGCTCTCCCAGCCACATCATGAAGATCGTGCCCGCGGTCAGAAAGAGCACCGTTGAAAGCGTAAAGGCGAACCCGGCAACTTCGACGGGAACAATTGCCTGTCCTTCAATCTGCATATTCAACAACCGGACACTGACGCCCCATCCCTGCAACCCCGCCACGACAACCGTTCCGTATCGCGTCAACTGCGTGAGCTTGCGACGTCCTTCCTCACCCTCTTTTGAGAGTTTTTGGAAGTAGGGAACGACGGCGCCGAGCAACTGCAGAATGATCGATGCGCTGATGTACGGCATAATGCCAAGCGCAAAGATCGCCGCGTTGTGAAACGCTCCGCCGACAAAGAGATCATACAATCCAAAGAGCGTGTTCTGTTCCTGCCGCGCCACTGCTTTTGCGAGCAGGATGGCGTCGACACCGGGCAGCGTGACGTGTGCGCCAATGCGCACGACAATCAGAAGCGCCGCCGTAAACACGATGCGGGTACGCAGCTCCTGAATTTTGAAAATATTGCGAAAACTCTCGACTAAGTTAGCCATTATTCTTTCGTGCCTGAACTAATCGTTTGCGCCTTGCCGCCCGCCTTTTCAATTTTTTCCTGCGCGGACTTGCTGAATGCATGTGCGGACACACTCAACGTTGCTTTCAAATCACCGTTCCCCAGCACCTTCACCAACCCAGCGGCCTTTTTCACTACGCCGAGTTTTGCCAGCACTTCAGGAGTAACAACGCCACCCTGCACGCGGCCATCGGTCGAGAGCTTCTCGAGCGTCTCGACATTCACCACCTGGTATTCAACGCGGAACGGACTCGTGAATCCGCGCTTCGGCACACGACGCGCCAACGGCATCTGACCGCCTTCGAACCCGGGCGTATGGCTGTAACCGGCGCGGGATTTCGCTCCCTTATGTCCACGCGTCGACGTGCCGCCGTGGCCTGAACCTTGTCCTCGTCCGATGCGCTTTCGTTTCTTCCGTGAGCCGGGCACGGGTTTCAAAGTGCTGAGAATGTCTTGTGCCATTTCTAATCCTGTCCAAAAAACTCGTTAAGACTTCACATTGTGTTTTGCTGATCGCCGCGAAAACTCGGAACGGCACTCGCGCTGCACAATGCCTACTTGATTTCTTCCACTGCAACCAGGTGAACCACCTTGCGAATCATGCCGCGAATTTGCGGCGTGTCCTGTTTCTCGACCGAGTACCCGGGGCGTCCCAGCCCGAGCGCCTTAATCGTGCGCTTCTGCGGTTCAATCTGGTCGATGATGCTGCGCTTCTGTGTAATTTTCAATGTCTTTGCCATTGTTTCCTCCCTAGTTTGCTGATGCTGCTTGCGTACCGAACAACTCCGGGAGCGAAACCCCGCGACGTGACGCGGCCATCTTTGCATCCGTCAACGACGTGAGCGCCTTCATCGTTGCCTTGACAACATTGTGTGGATTGGATGAACCCATCGACTTTGTGAGAACGTCTTTCACACCGGCAGATTCGAGCACGGCACGAACACCTCCGCCGGCTATCAACCCGGTTCCGGGCGAGGCAGGCTTCAGCATCACACGGCCCGCGCCAAACTTGCCAATCACTTCATGGGGAATAGTCCCCTTCACAATCGGCACGAAGACAACATTCTTCTTTGCATCGTCGACTCCCTTGGCGATTGCATCGGCGACTTCGTTCGCTTTTCCAAGACCGATGCCGACGTGTCCTTTTCCATCACCCACTGCAACAATGGCGTTGAAGCTAAACCGACGACCACCCTTCACAACTTTCGCGACGCGATTGATGTGAACGAGTTTGTCTTTCAGTTCCAGTTCGCCTGCTTTGATCTTTGCCAACTTTGACCTCGTGTTAAATCGAAATTCAGAAAGCCTACATGCTCAACTGTTGTATTGCTCTCGGGCGTGGATTCGAACCACGATTGACGGCTCCAAAGGCCGCTGTCCTGCCATTGGACGACCCGAGAATCCGTCTTGTGGGGGACAAGAGCAGCCCCTGTTACAGCTTCAATCCGCCTTCTCGGGCGCCGTCGGCCATTGCCTTAACGACGCCATGATACAAGTACCCGCTTCGGTCGAACACGACCGCCTTGATGTTTGCCGCGAGCGCTTTCTTCGCGACCAACTCGCCGACTTTCTTGCTGATCTTGAGTTGCCCCTTCACGCCGGCAAACTCTCCCTTGAGATCCTTCGAAAGATCCGATACGGAGAAAAGTGTTTTGCTCGCGGTATCGTCAATGAGCTGCGCATAGACATGCTTCAGACTTCTGTAGACAGCCAGCCGCGGTCGTTCGGGCGTGCCGGTTACCGTCTTACGGATATGCACCTTGGTTCGGAACCGTGCGTCGGTTTTCTTTTTTGTTATCATCGCTGAAATTCCTGGTTAACTCTCTGACTCAACTGTGTTGTTCGTTCCAACTTACTTGGAGCCGCTGGCGGCCGCAGCCTTGCCAGCCTTACGGCGGATGTACTCGCCTTCGTACTTCACACCCTTGCCCTTGTACGGCTCGGGCGGACGGAACGAACGAATTTTTGCCGCCACCTGACCAACGAGCTGCTTATCGATACCGCTGATCGCAATGTTCGTGGGGATGGGCGTTTCAATTTTTATGGAATCCGGTGGTGTAAACAGAATCGGATGCGAGAAGCCGAGGGAAAGTTGAAGCTTCTTCCCCTTCATTTCCGCTTTGTACCCAACACCAACAAGCTCCAGCTTTTGCGCATAGCCTTCGGTTACTCCGGTCACCATGTTCTGCATCAGCGCGCGCCAGAGGCCGTGCAGCGAGCGCACAACTTTTTCCTCCGATTTGCGCGTGACGATAAGCTGATTGTCCTTGACTTCAAAACCGATGTCGTTGTGGACATTCGCCCGCAACTCTCCCTTGGGGCCTTTCACAACAACCTGCTGTGCAGACCCCCAGACACAGACACCTAATATGATCCTCATGGCATTACTACCA